>JAADHJ010000027.1 GCA_013151915.1 Deltaproteobacteria bacterium | reverse complement strand
GCCTGTCCTGAGCAAGTTTTAACCCTAAGCCTGGCCAAATGGTGAAACGCGTCGAAGGACGGTCCTCTGCGTTAAGAGCTTTTGATCTCCGAAATGGCCGCGTACTATCGCCGCGTCGTACTATCGCCTGCCGTTCTGTCCCCCTCCCCCGCCCTATTAAAACCGGGCCTGCTGTTTTCCATGTCCATTTTCTTTCCAATCCTGTAGGCGTCTACTATCCCATAAATCCAGAAAATAACTATAAAAGACAACCCGAGATTGTATGCGAGGTTGGCGGAGCTGGAAGATACCTGGGCGGCCGCGTCTGTAACTGTTTTTGTATTGATTACGCCCCCCGCCAGATCAATTTTTTCGAGAATGGCAAGTGCCTGCCGTACCGCTGTAACCACGATTACCGTCAGGCCGGCGAATACCGTAAGCATCAAAACAATGCCGCGTTTATACTGTTTTAAGACAATCTGACCAAAGCCCGGGAATACCACACCGGATAACAGCGCCCCTTTTAATGAATTTTTCATAATGCTCTTCCTATCCTTTCAGGCAGCCTTTTACAGGATTCCCTTGTCCCCCTCGTCCTCAACATTCCTGCAGATGATCTCATCAGGTCTGAAATCTGAGAACCCGGGGTACGGTTTCATGAATTGCCTCAAGCATATCATACGAAAAGCCTGTCAATGGTCAAAAAATCTCGATGAAAAATGGATTACAGCTTCCCGGGAGTCCGAGGCGAATAGGCCTGTAAATCATCATGGACCTTTTCTAACAGGGATGGAGGGGATGGAGGGGATAAAAGTAAACTTTGACCCCGGGCGCAAGGATAACCAGCCGATTTCAAGGAAATCCCGCTCCAAGTATGTAGCGGTTGGGTAAGGAGAACATCTTTTCTCTGCGAAGTCCCGAGCCTGTCGAGGGGCGTCCTTGGCGTCTTGAGTGAGTCACACAGAGGGCGTGACGAACGGGCGTGAGATAATATGTCCTGTGGCGGAGCGTTGCCCTTTAACCCAAAGCTTTAAGGTTTTATCCCCTTCCAGTGTTTGCCTTATCCCCTCCATCCCCTTCATCCCTGTGAAATCAGCACTTTCGCTGCGGCTCCGCATATGACAGGCCTTGCGCTTATCCTCTCCTCCCCGTGTCCATTTTTCTTCCCTCTGGACCCTTCGACAGGCTCAGGGCAGGCTCTGGACTGATTTACCCCGTTGGACGTTGAACCTTGAACTTTGCTTTACCTATAGCCTATAGCCTGCTTTTCCACGTTGAACCTTGAACGTTGAACTCCAACAAAAAAAGAGGGCCTCACTGATTCGCGAGGCCCTCATTTTTTGATTGGTAGCGGGGGCAGGATTTGAACCTGCGACCTTTGGGTTATGAGCCCAACGAGCTACCGGACTGCTCCACCCCGCAACAAAAGAGGTTCTTAACTATCACCGGGAAACGGGTTTGTCAAGGGAACGGGGGGGGCTGGGATCTGGTTCCAGGTTCCACGTTTCACGTTCCAGGGGTTTTCGACACTCCCTGTCCCTTTAATCCCCTTTACCTGCCACGGCGCAGTCCGAAGAACGAAGGGCGAAGGCGGGACTCTGGACTGATTTACTCCGTTGAACATTGAACGTTGAACGTTCTTTATCACGTTGAACCTGCTTTACCTATAACCTGCTTCACCCCGTTAAACCTTAAACCTTGAACCTTGAACGTTGAACGCTGATTTCCCAGCCGCGCGGAAATCAGGTCCGTAACATGCAGCACCTCGATCTCCCCGTGCCCGTTCCGGATCAACCCGTCCCTGATGTGCAGAATGCAGGCAGGGCAGGACGTGACCACGGCCTGAGCGCCTGAGGCAACGATATTCTTCACCTTTCGATCGTTGACCTCTTTGGAGATGTCGTAGTGCTCGATGGAAAAGGATCCTCCCATGCCGCAGCACCTGTCCGCCTCTTCCATGGGGACGAGCTGAACGCCGGCCATGGACTCGATGAGCGCTATGGGCTCATCCCTGACCTCCTGAAGACGCCCCAGGTGACAGGGGTGGTGGTAGGTAACCTTCAGGGCCTGAGCCCCCTGTACCTTCTCACCGTGAACCTGTACGGCCGGGCCCGCCTGGAAGAGAAATTCGTTGATGTCCAGGATCTTCGACACGAAGCCGTCGATACGATCTTCCGGGATGCCCGCCTCCTTCAGAAGGGGCCCGTAGTTGTCCTTGAGATTACCGCCGCAGGTTGCACAGCCCGTCACGATGCAATCAAGCTCATATTTCTCGAATACTCCCAGGTTCTGTACGGCAAGGTCCCTGACAGTCCCCCTGGCGCCCCCGGTCAGCGCAGGCATGCCGCAGCATACCTGTTTCCCGGGAACGGCCACAGAGGCGCCTGTGGCCGCGACAAGGCCTATCATCCCCTCCCCCATCTCGGGGTAAAAGTAGTTTGTCATGCAGCCGGCGAATATACCGACCCTGGGGCCGTCTCCCTTCATGACAAGACCATGGAAGCGATCCGTAAAAAAATGCCTGGCCAGTTTCGGTACGGTCCGGTCGCCTGCAATGAGCGGAAGCGGGAATCGCCGCCTCAGGCCGCTGGATGCCGGCACCCTTCTGAACATCAATCCCTGGAGGGTCCGGCCTGTCCTGACGGCCAGGTTGAAGGTCTTCGCGGCGCCCAGAAGGTGGTTGAGAATAAGACTTTTTCCCGTTTTCATCCCGACCCCGGAGGCCATCTTCTCCCGGGCACGGAGCATTATATCCAAAGTGGGAACATTGCTGGGACAGGCCTCGTCGCACGCCCCGCAAAGAAGGCAGGTCTCCAGGTACTCCCTGTAATGTCCGGTCTCCTGGATCAGGGTCTGGGAAACGGCCTCGATAAGGGCCATCTTTCCCCTTGCGCCGCTCGATTCCACTGCTCTGGCGCCAAAGACAGGGCAAACGGCCTGGCAGGTACCGCACTTGACGCAGCTGGAGGCGGCGTCGAAAGTGACGCCGGTACGATTTTCCCTATGCATCGGGAGCACGGATCTCCCTGTCGGCAATGTCGGGCTCATAATCGAAGGTCTTGTGCGGATTGAGGATGTTATTGGGGTCCAGGGCCCTTTTAATCCGCCTCATGACGTCCATGGTGTCCTTATCGACTTCGAGGTACATGAATGGGGCTTTGGCAATCCCGATTCCGTGCTCGCCCGTCAGGCTGCCTCCAAGACTCACGGTAAGTTTGAACAGATCCTCCAGGGCGGTATGGGCCCGGGCCACCTCGTCTTTGTCCTCAGGATCGATGAGGAGGTTGACATGGACATTGCCGTCGCCGGCATGGCCGAAATTCACGATCCTGACATCCCGCTTTCCGGCGATCTCCTCGACCCCCTGGATCAGGTCGGGGATCTTCATCCTTGGAACGGCGACATCCTCATTGATCTTCAGGGGCCTGATCTTCATGATGGCCGGAGAAATGGACCTTCGCGCCTTCCACAGGGATTCCCTCTCCTCCGGCGTCGAGGCGGTTTGAAACAGGATGGCCCCGGCCTCACGGCAGACATTTTCCAGGATCGCCACCTGGTCTTCCACCACGCCGGGGGGTCCGTCGACCTCGATGAGCAGCAGAGCGGCCGCCTCGGAAGGGATTTCGAGATCGAGGTAGTCCTTGACGCAGTCGATGGCCGACCGGTCCATGAACTCCAGGGTGGACGGCACGATTCTGCTGGTCATTATGTTCGTCACGGCCATGCAGGCCTGCCGGACCTCGGGGAAGGAGGTAAGCATGCTCCCCACCGCCTGGGGCTTGGGGATCAGCTTCAGAAGAAGCCTGGTGATGACGCCGAGCGTACCCTCGGATCCAACGAGAAGCCTTGTAAGGTCGTACCCGGTCACGCTTTTCATGGCGGCCGAACCGGTATGGATGATCTCACCCGTGGGCATCACGACCTCGAGGGCCATGACGTAATCCCTGGTTACGCCGTACTTGACGGCCCGGCTTCCGCCGGCGTTCTCCGCGGCATTTCCACCCAGAGTCGAGAATTTCGCACTGGAGGGATCCGGCGGAAAAAAGAGGCTCTGTTTTTCTACTTCCGCCTGAAGGTCACCGTTGATGACCCCCGATTCCACCCACGCGGTCATATTTTCCCGGTCGATGCCGATAATACGGTTCAGGCGGGACGTGGTGAGGATCAGACCCCCTGCCACGGGAAGGGAGCCTCCGGTCAACCCCGTCCCCGCGCCGCGCGGAACAACGGGAAAACCATCCGCGTTTGCCAGCTTTAGGATGGAGGAGATCTGGGAAGCGTCAGCGGGGTGCGCGACCATCTCCGGCAGAAATCGCCGGTTCATGGCATCGAAAGCGTAGAGGTAGAGATCCTCCGGCCTGTCCGAACAGTTGTCGGAACCTACGATCCTGCGGATCTTTTCCCGGGTTTTGGAACCCAGTCCTTTTAACTCCATCAATTTTGACATTGTCGTAAAAAGTCCATGAGATGATGTTTTGCGAAGTCATCAACCTTTCAGGTGACGCATGTGGCCCTCGTACAGGTACACCAGGGTCTGAGCGGCAACCTCATCGGGATCCCGCTCGATCCTGGCCTCTCCGGTCTCAATTGCCGATCTTGCCACTGCCGCGGCCACCTGTGGGGGCACCTTGAAATTCATGGTACTGGGAATGATATATTCAGCGTTCAGGTCCTTGTCGTCTATGAAGCCGGCGATAGCATTGGCCGCCGCTATTTTCATCCTGTCGTTGATGTTCCTGGCCCTGACGTCCAGGGCTCCCCTGAAAATACCCGGAAACACCATGCTGTTGTTCACCTGGTTGGGGAAATCCGATCTGCCGGTTACAATCACCGCAGCCCCTGCCTTTTTCGCCTCGTCCGGCATTATCTCGGGGATGGGATTGGCCATGGCGAACACGACGGGATCCTTGGCCATGCTTTTGACCATATCCCGGCTGACTATGCCCGGGGCCGAAAGACCGATAAATACGTCCGATCCCTTCATGGCCGCGGCAAGATCGCCCTTTATGTGCTCCCGGTTGGTGACCTCGCTCATCCTTAACTGGACCGGGTTCAACCCTTTCCTCTGCCCCTCGCAGATGATGCCGTGGATGTCGCAGAATATGATATCCTGGACACCGGCGATTATCAGGAGTTTGCCGACGGCGATGCCCGCGGACCCAGCTCCATTTATTATCACCCTGACCTCGGACAACTTCTTTCCGACAACCTTGAGAGCGTTGATCAGACCTGCCAGGACGACGACGGCGGTCCCGTGCTGATCATCGTGGAAGACAGGGATTTCCAGCTCTTTTTTGAGCCTTTCCTCTATCTCGAAGCATCTCGGGGCTGAAATATCCTCCAGGTTGATGCCGCCGAACGTCGGCGAGATGGCCTTGACTATGCCGATGATCTCCTCAACATCCTGTGTGCAGACACAGATGGGAAAGGCCTCCACACCGGCGAAGGTCTTGAAAAGCACCGCCTTGCCCTCCATGACCGGGATGGCCGCGCGGGAACCGATGTTTCCAAGGCCCAGAACCGCGCTTCCATCTGAAACGATAGCTACGAGGTTGCCCTTGCAGGTGAGATCATAGACCTGCTCCGGGTGTCTTGAAAGGTAGGCGCTGGCATCTGAAGACGATGGAGGCAGGTAAAGGCTCTTGAGGATGTATTCGTCCTTGATGGGGACTTTAACCTTGATCTCCAGAACACCCTGATATCGATGATGAAGATCGAGGGATTCCTCATTGAGACTCATGTTCTTCTTGCTCGGAGGAGGAGGGGGGAGAATGGTATATTCGTTTTCGTAGACGATCCTCTTGGTTTTTTTCTCTATCTCGACCGGCGCAACGTTCAGCCTGGCATCTCCCGACTCGATGGCGGTCTGGGCTACCACTCTGGCAACCTTCGCCGCGATGTGGAAATCAAAGATGGGAGGAACGATATAGGAAGAGTTAAGCTTATCCTCCGTAACCATACCGGCAACAACCTCAGCCGCGGCAAGCAGCATCTTTTCCGTCAGGCGGACACCCCTGACATCCAGCATCCCGCGAAAGATACCCGGCGCAACATAGGCGGAGTTGATCTCGTTTGGAAAATCCGATCGCCCGGAACCGACCACCGCGGCCCCGGCTTTGAGAGCCTCATTGGGCATGATCTCGGGAATAGGATTGGCCATCGCGAAGACGATGGCTCCCTTGGCCATGCTCTTTACCATATCCCGGGAGACGATTCCGGGGGCCGAAAGCCCGATAAAAACATCCGCCCCCACCAGCATCTCCTTAAGCGTCCCTTTACGTCGGGGGACATTGGTCTTTCGGGCAACATCGGCCTTGGCCCAGTTGGTGGGCTCCACACGGTAGCGGTAGATCGCCCCACGCCTGTCGCACAGGGTGATATGCTTGGCGCCGGCGGCCAGAAGGAGCCTGGCCACCCCGACGCCGGCGGCGCCTGCCCCGCTGATAACGACATTAACCCTGTCGAGCTTCTTATCGACGATCTTCAAGGCATTTATAAGCGCAGCGTAAACGGCGATGGCGCCGCCGTGTTGATCGTTGTGAAAAACAGGGATGCGGGTCGCTCTCTTGAGGTTTCTCTCAACGGTAAAACACTTGGGAGCCGCAATGTCCTCCAGGACGATTCCCCCGAAATTGGTGGCAAGCCTGAGACAGATTTCCACGATCTCGTCGCAATCCTGGGTATCCAGAGATAGGGGAAACGCGTCCACACCCGCGAAGGTCTTGAAAAATACGGACCGGCCCTCAAGCATGGCCAGGGCGGATTCGGGCCCTGTGCTGCCCAATCCGTACACAGCCGACCCGTCACTGACAATCGCGATGGTGTTTCCCCTGCAGGTCAGGTCAAATGACCTGATGGGGTCTTTGGCGATTTCCATACAAGGGGCGGCCACTCCGGGCGTGTAGAGAAGGCTCAGAGCGGAGGAGTCCTTGAGGGGGATCTTGCTTTCGACCCCTATCAGCCCCTGGTTCTTAAGGCGTATGCTGAGGCTGAACTGGTCTTCCAGTTCTGAATCGTCCTTGCTTTTCGAGGCTTTGGTTTTCTTCGTCACTTAAGTACCCCCTGAATTGGAATCGGGCGGCCGACTTTTCCCCTCGCCGCCCTTATATATATCGGGAAAAATTCTCTTAACACCATCTCATCATTAAATCAACTTACATTGGATTCCGGGCGCCCTTTTACCTTCGCTCTTCGAGCTACGGGGGGTTCGAATAATAACGTTCAAAGTTCAAGGTTCAACGGTTCAACGGGGTAGAGCAGTCCAGAGCCTGCCCTGAGCCTGTCGAAGGGTCCAGTGTCCAGAGGGGAGGACCGGACGCCCTTCGATCCCGCCGACGGCGGGACTTCGGACAAGTGCAAGGCCTGTCATCGCGCCTGTCCCGCCATAGCTCGAAGAGCGACGGCGGAAGCTGAAACCATGCGAAGCGATCTCGTGTGGCGACCATGGGGAGCCGCAGCGAAAATTCTGATTTAACAGGGTGAAGGGGATTAAAGGGATAGGGGAGTGTCGAAAACCCCTGGAACATGGTTATTTCACCACAGTGCAGCCGCTTGGAGGCTGCTCCATCCTTCGACTAGCCCAGGACACGCTGTGGTGAGTTGGCTTTGGACGTTTGAAGTTTGACGTTGAACATTGAACATTGAACTTTTGAACTTTTGAACATTGAACGTTTGAACATTGAACTTTTGAACATTGAACTTTTGAACTTTTGAACGTTTCTTATCCCGTTGAACATTCTTTATCCGCGTTTCAATCCTCAGACTCACGGTTGTTGGCCTGGTTCAGGACCA
>JAADHJ010000026.1 GCA_013151915.1 Deltaproteobacteria bacterium | reverse complement strand
GATAACCCTGTTTCCTTAGTTTGGAGGGGTCCGCGGCGGCGGTGAGGGGACAGCCCTCGAGGTTGCCCTTGAGAAAATCAGCAAAGGCCCTGTTCCGATCCCCTCCGGGATAGAAGATGAACCGGACCTCGCGGAGGGACGGCGTGCCGAGAAAGTAGCCGTCATTGGCCTTCAGGGTAATGGTGTTCTCCTCCCAGGAGACGAATCGGAAGGGCCCCGTCCCAACGGGGTGTCTGGAAAGGGAGTCGTCGGCATCCCCCGCATCCCCCGCCAGTTCGCTGGGGACGATCTTGGTCAGCGGCATGGCCAGGGCCGCGAGGAAAGGGGCATAGGGTTTTTTGAGGGTGATCGCGATGCGGTAGTCGGAGATAACGCGGATGCCGGCCACGTGGTCCTGTTTGCCGCTGCGGAACTCATCCGCGCCGACGATATTATCCAGGAACCTCGTGAATTGAAGCGAGTTTCCCGGACGGAAAATCCTGGTGAGGGAGGCAGCCACGTCCCGGGCCTCAAAGGAGCTGCCGTCGTGGAACCGGACCCCCTTCCGCAGGGAAAAGAGGTACTCCCTTCCGTTCTTGCTCACGGTCCAGCTCTCGGCCAGCCCCGGGATGATCCTCAGCTTGCGGTCGAATGCCACCAGCCCGTCGAAGATCTGCTGGGCCACGTGGGTCGTCGAGATGGAACCGTCCCGGACGGGATCGAGGCCGGCCGGGACGTAGAAGAGGGGAAAGCGGAAGACCCCCTCGGCCGGGGGGTGCGCCGGGGAGGCCGCCGGGGAGCCGAGGGGGAAAAAGACAAAGGAAAGGGTGAAAAAAAGGGCCAACGAAACGGATTGAACGAGCGTTCTGCCTGTCATGAGAACCTCCAGTCGCAGGTAACCCCCAGGAACTATCTCTCACGACTAGTGTCCATCTGTCAACTCAATGCACGGTCGGCCGATCTTTCGGCCGGGTTTTCCGAAGCCAGGACATGAAAAAGCAGGGAAAGTGTGGAGTCACCTTCCCTGCTTTTTACACCCCCGCTGCCCGTTAAAAATTCCTACAGGCCTCCGCCCCCACTGCCTGCCAGAACCACTGTCGCCAAAGCAAGAACCGAAACCGCCGCCATTGAGATCGAAAGGATTAACTTCTTCATTGCGTTTACCTCCGGGAATAAGGTTAGTTGGAATAAAGTGAACTTGCCACCCAATATAGCAAGGGGTCTGCCAAGTGGTGTGAAATGATCCAACATCCTGAAATATAAGGATAAAAACAGCCGGACCCTGAAGGCGGCCATCCCATGGCTGCACATTGTCGTGTGCAGCCATGGGATGATGGCAGTCTCGGATAACGAATTTTTTTTTAATTACGGGAAGTTAACCGGTATGCACATGATCATGTGCACAAAGGAGCCGTCATTGTTGTTCCTTCTGGGACGACAGCTGGAAGGCCGCCATCTTCTTGAGGAGGGTGTTGCGGTGAATGCGAAGGATCCTGGCCGCCTCGGATTGGTTCCATCCTGTTTTTCTGAGGGCGGACAAAACATACATCTTTTCGTACCGGTCGCGTGCTTCAAGCAGGCTGTCTGAAAAACCGGCCTGGGCATTGGAGGAAAATTCGGTGGTTGCGATCTCAACGGGAAGATCCTCAATGCCTATGGGCCCGTCGCCCGAGGAGAGGGCCACCATGCGCTCGAGTACATTTTCCAACTCCCTGGCGTTGCCGGGCCACGAATATGCCTCCAACAATTTCAATGCCTCCGGTGTCACTTTGGGGATCTTCCTGTTCACCCTGTAGCTGATATCCTTCAGGAAGTGGTTGACAAGGAGGGGAATATCACCGGGGCGGTCCTTAAGGGGAGGGAGGGTAATGGGGAGAACGTTCAGGCGGTAGAACAGGTCTTCCCTGAAAGCCCCGTGGGCCACCATGTTTTTGAGATCCATGTTCGTGGCCGCGATGATCTGGACGTCGACGCGGATGAGTTTGGGGCCGCCGACCCGGTTGAATTCCCTTTCCTGCAGAACCCTCAGGAGCTTGGCCTGGAGCTCCATACGAAGGGTTGAAATCTCGTCCAGAAAGAGGATTCCCTTGTTTGCGAGCTCGAATTTGCCGATATTTCTCTCGTGAGCCCCGGTGAAAGACCCCTTTTCGTGACCGAAGAATTCGCTTTCCAGCAGTTCCTGGGGAATGGCCGCGCAGTTAACCGGGATGAAAGGCTCTCCCCTTCGAGCCCCGCGGGAGTGGATGGCCCGGGCCACGAGTTCCTTGCCCGTACCGCTTGCACCGGCTATCAGGACGTTTGAGCCGGTTTGCGAAACCTTCTCCACGAGCCGGAACACCTCCCGCATCTGGGGGGATTTTCCGATGATATTCCCGAAACCTCCAAGCTTTTCCATCTCGGACCTGAGGTAGTGAACCTCCTGTTCAAGGGCTCTTTTTGCCATGGCCTTCCTGATCACCTCTAGGAGGTCGTTGGAGTCGAACGGCTTGGTGATATAATCGAAGGCGCCTTCTTTGACGGCCTGAACTCCAAGGCGGGCGCTGTCTGTAGCAGACAACATTACGACTTCCGGCCTGGATTTGCTTAACTCCATGATCCTGTGCAGAGTCTCCATCCCGCCCATTCCGGGCATGGAAACATCAAGGATGACGAGGTCCACAGCCTGTTTTTTCAGAATCCTCATGGCCTGCTCACCCGTTTTGGCCACGAGGACATAGTAGTGATCCTCCAGGATCATCTCCAGGGATTCGCAGACGGGTTGCTCGTCATCCACAACCAGGATGGTATGAAGAATGTCGTCTTCCGTTTTTTCCATATTTCAGATTGCCTCGTTTAAGATCAGGAAAATTTTATGGGACCCAACCCCGGTATTGTGCAAGATCTTTGCCTTTACCTTCGGCTACAGTGGATCTGTATTTGAAAGAGACGTTCATCGTATTATAAAAGGGGGCGCGCAGTTAATCGGTCCCCTGGATCAATCCACACTGATGCCGCAAAAGGCCGGTGGATATCCGGCTATAATCGTATTTTGTGCACACTATCATGTGCAATGGTGGTTGCCAACCCCGGAAAAAACCCCCTTGCCTTCAGGGTGGAGAACCATTATGAATTGCCTGTCGGGGTCTGGAGGAATAGCGGTGCACGGGAAACATCAGATCAAAAGGAGGTAGGAAATGCCGGTATACGAGTTCTTGTGCGGTCATTGCGAGCATGTTTTCGAGAGGATCATGTCACTGTCGGAGATGCAGGAGACGGAGGTGTTCTGTCCCCAATGCGGGAGCAGCGATGTTAACCAGCAGCTTGGCTCCCTCTCCGTGAAGGTGGGGATAGGCGGCTACAGGGGTAAGGTCGTTTAGGGATGGGAACGAAAAGAGCCGCCTCAACCTACCTTTCGGCCGGCGCCGTTGCCTGTCTCATCGTGGGGTCTATTCTGGTTTTTGTCAGGCCCGCAGCGGGAAAAACCCTCATCGGGGCGGGTCTGGCTCTATGGGCGACGTCATTCTGGTTGAACAGGAAGGCAATTCGGTCCGACTTCACTCAGCGGCTCTTTGCAACAAGGGAAAAGGTTCTGCTGGATGGAGTCAAGGCTGAGATTACGGGGCAACCCGGCGGTGTGGTCACCAGGTCCCTGTGCGGTGTGGCTTTGGGTACATCTCTCCGGCAGATGGAGGATGACCCGGCGTGGGAGGAGGTTGAGCCCGAAACCTCCGAACTCTTTAAGGCCGGGCTGAAACCCGGCGAAAGGCTCTTCGGCCACAGCAGGATCAATCTTATGGCCGGCGTATTGGAGGGAAAGGTTCACAGGATAGGTTTTTTCCATCCACGAACCG
>JAADHJ010000025.1 GCA_013151915.1 Deltaproteobacteria bacterium | reverse complement strand
CCGTATTCCTTTATCTTGGCAAGCAGTGTTTTTCTGGTAATTCCCAACGTTCTGGAGGCATGGGTTCTGTTGCCGTCTTTTTCGGTCAGGGTCCTTTCAATAAGCATCTTCTCCATCTCCTTGAGCGAGATGCCCTGTCTCACGTCGGCAGGTTGGGGGGCGACATTCCCCGGCACCCCGGTGACGGATTGAGGCAGGTCTTCCTCACCCAGGAATTCCCCCCTCGAAAGGATTACACCTCGCTCCAGGATATTCATCATCTCACGGATATTGCCAGGCCAGTCGTAGGATATCAATCGACCCAGCGCACGGGGGGAAATCCCCTTCAGCGCCTTGCCGTGCCGTTTGGAAAAACGCTTGAGGAAAAGATCCGCCAACGGCGGAATGTCCATCTTCCTCTCCCTGAGGGGTGGAACCACGATGGGAAACACTGAAAGCCGGTAGTACAGATCCTCCCGGAACCGGCCATGTTTCACTTCCTGTTCAAGTTCACGGTTGGTAGCCGCCACGATACGAACGTCCGTTTCCTCCTCTCGGGTTCCGCCTACGGGCATAATCCGTCCATCCTGGAGAACCCTTAGAAGCTTCGCCTGTGCAGCCAGGGGAAGCTCCCCCACTTCGTCCAGGAAAAAGGTACCTCCCTCAGCAGTAATGAACTTTCCCTCCTTGTCGCTGTCGGCACCGGTAAAGGCCCCCTTCTTATGCCCGAAAAGCTCACTCTCCAACAGGTTCTCCGGAATGGCCGCGCAGTTAAGGCGCAACATTACCAGTGAGGACCTGGGGCTTAACCTGTGAACAACCTCGGCCAGCACCTCCTTCCCCGACCCGCTTTCCCCGGTGATAAGCACGGTAGCGTCTGTGGGAGCCACCCTGGCCACATCGGCAAGCAGGTCCCGCATGACACCGCTGACCGCGATAATTCTCATATCCTCGAGTTCGGGAGGAAGGCAGGGCACCTGATCCAACCCGTTTTGGGGTTCAATGCCGGCCTCAACCGCTTCCTTGAGCGCATGGATATCCAGGGGTTTAATGAGATAGTCGTAGGCACCTTCCTTGAGGGCTGCTATGGCCGTCTGGACGGTGGCGTACGCTGTCATAATGAGAACCGGCAGGGGCGGATTGGACCTTTTAAGCCGTATCAAGGTCTCCATCCCCCCGATGCCGGGCATCTTCAGGTCCAAGAGGACAAGATCGCACGATTGTTGGGAAAGTAGTTCCAGACACTCCTCACCGGAAGGGGTCTCCATGGTCTCGTAGCCCTCCTCCCCAAGGACTTCGCTGAGCATCAGCCGGTGGGCAGCGTCGTCATCGACGACACAGATCCTCCCCGCCATCATGTCCTCCCCTTTTCATTAATCCACGGCAACTCCAGGCGGGCGATTGTCCTGCCGGATTTTGTGGTCGTAATGCGGGCCTTTCCGCCGTGGAGTTCAGCTGTCTTCCGGACCAGGGAGAGCCCCAGGCCGGTACCTTGATCCTTGGTTGTGTAAAAGAGAGCAAAAACCCTGTCGGCATCCTCCTCGGATATTCCTGAGCCCTCATCCGTAACACTGAAAACAAGCCTGTCACCTTCCGTTCCGGCTTCCAGTCGAACCAGCTGTCCCGGGGACGAAGCCTCCAGGGCATTTACCACGAGGTTGAGAAGCGCCTGTATGACCATGTCTCTGTCGAAATATCCGTGAAGGTCACCGGATACCCGGCCTATCTCCAAAGGAACATCCCTGGATCGGCTGTCGCTTTCAGACAGGGCCCCGACATGTTCGAGAACCTCGGCAACCGGCTGGCTTTCCATATGTGGGGTCTCGAACCTGGCGTAGGAAAGCAGGCTGCTTACGACCCTGTTGAGGCGGTCAACCTCCTCGACCATCACCTCGGTGTAGCGGGCATGTTCTGCAGGAACCTTGTCCTTTAAAAGCTGGGCGAATCCTCGGATGGAGCTTAGCGGGTTGCGGATCTCATGGGCTACTGTTGAGGCTAGTTTACCTACCTCCGCCAGCCTTTCCGCGTGCGCAAGCCTCTCCCGAAGGGAATAAAATTCGCTCACGTCCTGAAAGAGAATCAGCGTTTCGGATGGGCCGTTTTCCTCCCCGGTCAGCGCGGTCGCCGTGAGGCTGATCCTCGTTTCATTGTCCTGCCCCAGGGGAAGGCGCCCCTCAGAAATATATGTTCCTTTCCGGCGAAGTATGGGCTCAGGTGGAAGAAATTCCTGTGGAAATATGGAGGAGATCCTGGTCCCAAGGAGTTCTTTTTCATCCTCTATTTTCAGGAGGGATAAAGAGGCCGGGTTCACCATTATGATCTTCCCTTTTGCGTCCCCCATTATCATTCCCACCGGCATCCGCCGGACAAGTTCCTGGGCGTAGGATTCGGTCCTGGAAAGGGCCGCGGTCACCTCCTTTGCACGCTGGCTCCAGAAAACCCAGCCCAAAATCCCGGAGGCGGCGGCGGCGAGGAGCAGGGCCAGCAGGACACTTACCCTCAACTGCCGGGCCCTCATGGACAGGGGGGCGCTGGCGTCCATGAGGACCATGATCCATGAATTGTCGGGGATGGGTCTGGTCTGATAGCCTTGGCTCATCATCCGGCCCATCATCCGGCCCATTCCTTTGGGCACCGCATTGAAGAAGGGTTTCCTGTAAACATAAAGGCCGGCTTTGGAGATAAAACGGCCTTGGGGCGGTTCCCCGGGCGGCGGCGGTGCGGCCAGGAGTTCTTCCAGGAGGTTCTTTCCAGGCAGCTTGCCTCCGGACCCCAGAATGCTTCCATCCGGTCCGACAATCATAAGGGCCAGGACGCCCGCCTCATCCGCCGTCTCCCTCAACAGGGCTTCCAGGGATCCCTCCTCCCAGAAGGAGTGCATGATCCCTGTTCTCGCGCTCGCCTCCAGGCCCCTTGCCAGGCCGTCGGCCTGCCGGAACAGGGTTTCTTCCATGAGCCCCCTCTCGATACGGATGCTTCTGTAACTGAGAAACCCGATTATCGCCACCGGGATGAGGAGAACCAGGACAAACATGGATGTCCAGCGGGGTGGGGATTTGGCAGCTTGTGGGAGCCAGGACCCAGGCAGGCTTTTTTTATCCGAGGCCATACCCACACCAATAGAACGGGGCTTCTCCCCTGTCAAGGGATGTCGGCAATATGACTATCTCCACCATAGCCTTCGGCGAAGCTGGAACAGATTACAGCATGGCCGGTTGCGATGGCCTAAAAAGGCTGATATTATCCGCGAAGATTTCCAGAACGGATAAACTGTTTGGTTCATCGCAATAATGCGTACCTTTATTATTTTGCTGTCATTGCGAGCCCGAGTGAAACCGTAGGCGCGGCAATCTCATGCGAAGCTGAAAAGGTCATTGCGGCGTCCTCCGGTCGCCACGGGATCGCTTCACTCAGACACGGTTCGCGATGACAAATGGTGGGGTATGGTCCTCATCCAGGTACTTATTTCCCGGATGATCCAAATATTTAAAATTCAGGGGAACATCACGGATGAGCAAAACGGGACAGGACACCGGTTCAAGGGACAGTTTTCCAACCTACAGGGGGAACGTCGTATACTGCTGCATCGGATGCGGTGCCCAATATTCCCTGGACGAGTTCCTGTACACCTGTCCCTCCTGCGGTTCGCTGCTCAAGCTCGCAGACCTTTCTTTTGACACGCTGAAACAGACATCCGGAGCGGATTGGCGCAGGATTTTTGACCGACGCAGGATGTCAAACGTCCGTTCTCTTTCGGGCATCTTTCTCTTCCACGAGCTTATTCTGCCCACCATTGAACCGGAGGATGTCATCTATCTGGGGGAAGGCCATACCCCGCTTGTGCAGGCCAACGATGACCTTTCACGATGGGTTGGGGCACCCTTCTTCGTAAAGAACGACGGGCTCAACCCCTCGGCCAGTTTCAAGGACAGGGGCATGGCCAGCGCCATCAGCTACCTGAATTATTCCATCAGGAAACGTGGCATATCGCAGGTGTTGGGCATCTGTGCCAGTACGGGAGACACGAGCGCGGCCGCAGCCTTATATCTTTCCTACCTTCCAAAGGGTCGTGTCAAGTCGGTGGTTCTTCTCCCCAAGGGGAAAGTGACCCCTCAACAGCTGTCCCAGCCTCTTGGGTCAGGCGCAACCGTAATCGAACTGCCCGGGGTATTTGACGACTGCATGAGGATCGTGGAAGAACTGGCGGAAAAACATGAGGTCTTTCTTCTGAACAGCAAAAACCCGGTGCGCATTAACGGCCAGAAGAGTTATTCCTATGAAGTAGCCCAGCAGCTCGACTGGAAGACATCAGGGCTGGTTATCGTGGTGCCCATCGGCAATGCAGGAAATATTACAGCGATCATGGAAGGGTTTCTGGACCTGCACCGTCTGGGGATCATTCCATCCCTTCCGACCATTATCGGGGTGCAGAGCGAACATGCGGACCCTGTTTACCGCTGGAGCACAACGGGAAAGTATGAACCTGTGCCGGTGAGCCCCAGCGTAGCGCAGGCGGCCATGATCGGTGATCCCGTTTCCTTCCCCAAGGTCCGGCAGTTGATAGAGGAACATTTCGACGACCGTGTTTTCATTGTCAGGGTCTGTGAACAGGAGATCATGGATGCCATGCTCACCGCCAACAGGCATGGTCACGTGGTATGCACCCAGGGGGGGGAATCTATCGCCGGGCTGAAAAAGGCTCTGGATCAAGGCCTTACAAATGGGCGCCGTACTTTTGTGGTGGATTCCACCTCACACCAGTTGAAGTTCGCCGAGTTCCAGAGAATGTACTTTGAAGATGCGTTCGCGCCCGAATACCAGGTAGCCCCCAAGGATGCCCTGAAGAACGCCCCAATTGCCCTCGACGGCAACGCGGCCGCGGTAGCAGACTTTCTGGAACTGAAAAAAAAAGTAGTCCGCTAAAAGGAGCCCAAGAATGATCCTGGCTGTTATGGGTGATAGTCATGACCACCGCAGACCCTTGGCGGCGGCTGTCAAGAGAGCAATGAATGAGGGGGCGCAGGCCCTTTTCCATCTCGGCGATCTCATCTCACCCTTTATGCTGGACATTCTCAAGGATTTTCCAGGAAGGATCTACCTGGTCATCGGGAACAACGACGGCGATCCCTTGACGATCTCCCGCATGATACCACAGCAGTGTCCCCAGATCCGTGAATATGCCGGGAGCATCACGGTTGACATCGACGATATGAGGGTCGCCGCCTTCCATCACCCTGATTTTGCGCGGTCCATTGCCGTATGCGGAGATTTCCAGATCGTCCTTTACGGGCACACCCACAAGTTTTCCGAGCGCCGTATCGGCGACACCCTCCTTCTGAACCCCGGGGATCTCATGGGCTTTGGCGAGGAAATGTCCTTCTGCCTCATCGATACCGAGACCATGGAGGTCAGAAGACTCTTTGTGTCATGATAAACGATGCGACCTATGTCGCTTTCGGTGATTCCATAACGGAGGGTTACGGGGTAGCCCGTGGGTTCGTCTCGTATCTCGCCCAGTTCCTTAAGGAAGCCGATTCCCATCATACCTGGAAGGTCATCAACCGTGGCATGAGCGGAGAGACCTCCCGGGAAGCCCTCTGCCGTCTAGAGACCGACGTGCTGGCCCAAAAACCGGACCTGGTAACTATTAATTTCGGGGTCAACGACGCCTTTTCGGGCATATCTCCCGCGGCATTCAAGGATATCCTTGGACGGATGATATTGCCCATCCGGGAGGCTGGATGCCCCATGGTAGTCCTTCTCTCCTCGGAGGTCATCCCGGAGCCCTGGGCTGAACGTCAGGTTGGGCCCTATTGGGATGCGATGAGGGCGGTGGCCGGGGAATGCGGCGTCGTCTATGCCGACGTAAACGGGCGATGGAGGCAGGAGTTGGAAAAGGGGCGTCCGGAGGAGGAGCTTATCCTCCGGGGGGACCTTCACCCCAATGAGGCGGGGCACCGCCTCATTGCCGAGACGGTGTTCGAAGCTATGACAGCAAGTGGTCTGATCGAAGGATCCGTTTAGATCTCCAGCCGTAACCCGAGAAAAAGGGTGCTCCCCCGGTTCTCGATGCTCACCGTTCCATTCTGAAATTTGGGATCTTCAGTCGCAAAATACCGGTATCCGATATCGAGGGTCATCGTGTCGGACAGTTCGTGACCAACCCCGAAGGTAATCTGGTAGGAGAAAACCAGATCGGTATTGTCTCCGCCGAAGACATTTAAGGCGACCCTGGACATGCCCAATCCGCCGCCGATGAACGTGCTTATGTTCATACTACCTATGTGCTGGTCGTAGAACTCGGCGTAGGTATTAAACATAAGGCTTAAAGCTGTATCCTGGCAGTCGGTAGCACCGCAGCTGAAACTGTTGTTCCTTGACCCGAGTTCGATCTCGACCCGGCCGGGGATATAATTGTAGCCGACAGCAACAGAGACATCGAGACCGGTGTCAAAATCCAGTGTCCCCAGATAATCCGCATTGTTGAGGAATGATCCGCCGCCGCGAAGCGCTACATAGGTCCCCCCCCTGGCGAATACCGAGGATGCGAACAGTAGCGAAAAAAGGCAACTGAGAAACACTACACCTGTTTTTTTCATCCGAATCCTCCTTGCAATATGGTTAACCCCTATATTCTGTTAGCATCTTACCGGAAAGATTTCCAATAAGAAACCAGGATTGTTTAACATTTTTAAAGAGCTGTTACCGTCAACCCCGTTATGTCCGGGCGACTAATTGCCTATGTTGAACTGTGCGAGGGGGATTTTCATGTACCCTTTCGGGACCCCGAAAGTGGAGGCCGGAAGGTTCTTCTCAACCAGCTTCACCACGGGCCCTGATGCCGCGCCCATCTCGTTCTCATTTACGAGCTCTTCCTTCATGAGCCAGCCTTTTTTCATCAGGTCAAGGTAGGCCGCGGATGTGTCCACCGCTTCGCCGCTTATCCCAATATCATCGCACTGTCTCATCTTCCTGACGCCGTCTGACGCCTGTTTCCAGAATGCGGCGGCAAAACTCTTGAAACGGCTATTCTCGGCCATCCATACTATTCTTTCAGGCTGACCGTTGTTGTCGACCTGGTATTTGGTTGTCGCGTACCCGGCGATGGTCTCCCCTTTGCCGATCTTTTTTATTGTCACATTCGGTTTCGGCCTGGACTGGTTCATCTGTTTTACCATTTCAAGCACATTCGGTGGGGCATCAGCGTACATCTTCGTGAGAAATGCACAGAACTCCTCGAACTTGAAGGTGGTATATGTGCGTGAGCCATGGTCCACCATGGTCATGGTGCCCTTCGCGAAGTTCATGATCGATTCTGGTCCTCCCTCCTGGGAAGACGGGACCTGCTTCAGGAGACCATTGCCGTAATAGGACACGTCCTCCTGGGTTGTCGCGACCCACCCGGCATGGGCGGGAAGGGCAGTCAGCGCCAGCAGGACCACGGTCATGCTGAATGTTTTCATAATCCTCATCTTCATCATGATCTCCTTTCGGAGTCACTATCTCCCGGACCGCGTCATGCCGCCCGTGAACCCACCCGGCATTCCACTTTTTATATCCCTGTGGCACCTCGAAAAGGGACGGGTCCTGACTCCCCACCTTCAGGTCGGAGAGCTCGGTTTTCACCGTCATTGACCGGCCCCCGCTCGTAGTCTTCATGTCGTTCTTGACCAGGATGCCGTCCCCGGTTAACCAGCTTAAACCCTCCAGCCTGTGTTAGCAACAAATAGAATTGTCCGGTTCTGTAGCAAATGAACTGTCCGCTTTTTGTTTTCGTTCCTCAAGCTGTTTGAGAAGCGCAAGCGGACTATGCGGCGGTGGGGTTTTTCTTTTTCAGCGGGCATCCTTTCGCAAAATTGTTCCTGAGTAGTGGGGTCCGACCCCAAGACTTTGTCGCCACTACCGTCTGCGGGGGAGAATACCGTCGACCATCACGATGCGCCCACCGAGCATATGTATTCTGATACCGCTGTTATCCTTGTATATTCCGTCAGGAAGCACCATCGTGCGTCCATCGGACAAAGGAAACAGAAGTCTCCCAGTCCCGTCATTGCCAACAACGGGATTACGTATCGGCCGTTTCTGAAGATCCCGACATGTGCCAACCACAATCCCTCTGGTGCCAGACTCCCGTGCTGTGCCAACAATTATTCCCCTTTGTCCGGGTGTTTGCCTTGAAGTGGTGACAGACCTGGCACCCGGCGCTGGAGCCCTGACCCCGGGGGAACTCGCTGTCCGTGCCACCGCCACCGGCCCCCTGTTCACGGGGCGTGGAGCCTGCCATTGTGGCGTTACCGGCTTGGCACGTTGTGGGAGTGCCTTAATACGTGGCGAACTCACGGTACGTTCACCGGCCAGCGGCACCCTGTTCACGACTCGCGGTTTCTGCCATGTCCGCGGAATCGGATCAATTGCATTCGCAGGTTGCTCAGTTCCGGCTTCGGAAGCCGTTTGGGTGCAAATTGGCTGCGACGAAGTGTTTCCCTGAGTTCCTCCGCCTCGATTTCCGCCAAGAGCCATGGAGTTGTTACGTGGAGGACAGTCAATACCGCGGGTACAGCTGCTGCCCGTGAGAACTCGCGGCGCGGATCCAGTTGGAGGATGGGCCGGTACTATTTCCGGGCAGTGTACCAGAGCGGTGGCCGAACCTGCACTTACCTCCCGGACCAGACGGTTTTTCTTGTCGTACATGCTTATTTTGAGCGGTTGTTCAATTGTTACGTCAATCGGACCCTTGTTCTTACACACATTGTAAAGCGTCCCACTAGAATAAGGATGGAAGTCCACTTGTTCATTGTCAAATCGGCAGGCGGGTTTGCTAAGC
This sequence comes from Deltaproteobacteria bacterium, assembly GCA_013151915.1. Classification (NCBI taxonomy): domain Bacteria; kingdom Pseudomonadati; phylum Myxococcota; class Myxococcia; species Deltaproteobacteria bacterium. The sequence goes on along the minus strand of JAADHJ010000025.1, from coordinate 31,105 downwards.
CATTTCACACCTTCGCTGCCTGTCATGCCAAGTGAATAGATTTTCTTGGTGCAAACACCTGATTTATCCCGGCTCACGTAACCCAGGACAACGAAGTCTTTGGGCGAAAACGACCCATCTTCGCAATACGAGTATTCCTGATTGTATGGCAACAATGTTACCGAGATAGTCTCGCGATTGTCTTGATAAACAACGTCCGCAACAGCCCGAGTAGCACTTAAGGCTGTTATAGCAAACAGGGCAAACCCCAAAACAATGACCGTAATTGAAACCCATCCTCTTTTAATTAGTGTTTTCATGTATCAGTCCTCCTTCTTTGGGTTTCCGAAATCAGGTGCACCTACCCACACAGGCTGTCTGATCTTGGTCCTGGTCGGCGTTACTGGAAACCAGGAGGAAGTGCAAAAAGAGTGAATCTTTTTATCGTCATGGGAAAATCCTCCTATTGCTTCACAAGCTCAACCCGCCGGTTCTTGGCCCGCCCGCCGTCGCTGGTGTTTGCCAGGACCGGCGCAAGTGGGCCGACCCCTTCGCCCCGCAGCCTGCTCCTGGGGATATCGTACTTACCGGCAAGAACCTCTACCACGGCTCTTGCGCGGCGTATGGAAAGGTCCTTGTTGTAGTCAAGGTTCCCCACGCTGTCGGTGTGGCCAACCACGAAAAGCTTCAGGTCGGGCCTGTTCTTCATGAGTTGCGCGATCTCGCCTAACGCCTGCTCGGACTCGGGTTTCACGTCCGTCTTGTCGGTGTCAAAGTAGATCCCGTAGATGGAAGCGTGCCCTGTGCGGTCGATCTCGTTTGCCAGCGCATTGGCATCAACCTTGACCAGTCCCGTTTCCATGGGCTTTGACTCCACGATTCCCAGGAACGTTTTGTTGATACCTTTGCAGACGTGGAGATTCACGAAGATATCGCCCTCCGGCCTGGCAAGCTTGCCGGTGGCGTGGCGCTGTTCGAAGCATGCCCACCTGTAGCTGAGGAGGGGGTCTGCTACCCCGGGCACACCGCAGGCCTTGTCCGCGCAGGTGAATAGAAACTCGAACCCGGCGCTTTTCATGGCCTGCTCGTAGTTTTCGTATATCTCCAGGGTCGACCTCTTTTTAGGGTTGCGGTAGATGATGCCCGTGACCTTGCCCTTGACGGTGATCGTATCGGCAAAGCCTTTTCGCCCTGACTTGCCTGTGGGCATCTGGACCTCGTCAAAATCCTTTACGAAATATTTCCCTATTTCGGAGCCCGGATATCGCTTGATCAGGGGATGGTCTTTACCCTCATCGGCCCAGCCGGTCCCGGCACAGGTGAGAATTACGGCTGTGGCCATGGCTAGCATCAAGACGATTCGCTTCATTCCTTTTATCCTCATGATCTCCCCTCCGTCATCGATCAGTCTCCGCCCAGCAGCTTGCCCATAAGGCCGCCCATGCGCTCTTCGCCCTTATCGCTGCCTCCGCCCGAGGCTGCCATGATGCGGTCGGCCAACCGCGAAAGGGGCAGCCCCTGGAGGTATACCTTGCCCGGGCCGGTGAGGGTGGCCAGGAACAGGCCCTCGCCGCTGGCGGCCGTCGCCATCTCGATGCCGCCCTCCATGAACATCATGGCCCCGGCCTCTGCCTGGACCCCCTCGCCCGGGTCCAGTTCGATCTCAACTATCTGCATGTCGTTCCCGTGGATCTTGTAATCAATTACGTCTGACATTTTTCTCCTCCTCTTTGTGCCCCCATGCAACCGCCGGCACCTTCGCAACTTAAAATCATTTCCTCTCGCTCGTTCGCTACGCTCACTAGAGTACGCAGAGGTCACAGAGGAAAACCAAAAAAGGGTTTTGATCCCCTCTTATTCAATTTAATCCATTCTCTGCGTCCCTGCGTCTCCGCGTGAGGCCCATAGCCCTGGCGCCCTACGGCTGTAACCCCAGTTCTTTCTCCGCGTCCTTTGCGAGAAACCAATCGCTTTGGCGTCTTACGGTCTCAACTATTCAGGAGGCACCACGATGATGATTTCGGTCGTCATGTTCTTGGCAAGGCCGAACCATGAGGGGAGATTCCCGTTTTTCTTCACCGACACCTGCTGCTTGCCCATATAGGCGGCAGGTCCGCTCCCGGGCTTGCCTACATAGAGGATCCAGGCCCCGTATTCTGCATTAAGGGCCCAGGATGGAAACTTGGATCGGTAAAATGAACGCACATCCTCCACCGGTGCCGAACTGGCGAAACGGGCGCCCACATTCTCGTCGCCAAGGCCGCCGTTTATAAATTCCGCACCCTTGTAGACGGGGATTCCCGCTTCCTTTAAGATCTTCACGTCCTTGGCCGGAAGATCAGCCGCCAAAGCGATCCCGGCCGCAAAAACAAACAGCAGACAGCTTGCCAGAGTCAACCTCATTATCTTTTTCATGTCATCCACCTTTCTGTCTTATTTGGGTATCCGTATCGTTATTTGAGAATCCTTCAAGGCAATGTTCTCACTGGTGGTCCTGGCCCAGAGATAAGGCCTGTTGTTGAGATCCTTCGCCTCGATCTTCCCGGGGCCCTTGTAGAGAACCCTGGAACCGTTCACCGTCATCTCCAGCCAGCCGGAGAGGTTCCTCTTGTACCAGTCCATTATCTTTTTCGGCGAATCCATGGATTTGAACCACATCATCGTGGCGACATCGTCATCTCCGGTTGTGTAGCTGGCACCCGGGTATACAGGAATCCCGGTGTTTTTAAGGATTTCCTGCCGGGCGGCCGAGAAGTCCTCAGCATGGGCGGCGGCGATGAGGTCCTCAGCATGGGCTGCCGGAGGTACTGAGCAAACAAGGAAAATGAGCAATGCCAACAGGACACCAAATAGTTTTTTCATCTTTGTCCTCCAAAAAGGTTTGAAGTTGTTGAATTTTTCCCTTTCGTTCCCGACAAACGGCTGTCACCTTCCCCCTTGCGTACCTGCCAGCCCGGGGAAAAGGGTTCCTACTTTATGCGTATATTTATCTGGGTGCGGAACGCTCCTGCATCAAGTTCGTCGAGGCATCCTGTCCATTCGTCCCAGTGACTGACAGACATGGCCTGGTTCGTATTCGATGTCACGCCCTGCGCCTGTGATAAAAGCTGCTGCATCTCGCCAAAGCGGCCCTGGCTGGCCAATTCCTGGATCCTGGCCTGGAGCGATGCCTGGTCCTGCTTCGCCTTGCCGATACCACTGCCCGTTTTCTTCCGGCACCCTTTCAATCTTTCCCTGGGGGAAAAACCTGGAAAAAACGCCTCGTCAGCCAGGTATCCGTATCTGGCCTGCAGCGCCTTCAGGTCATGCTGCGTGTGATGACCGTTCCCCATACCCGCCTGCTCCTTACCCATCTCCTCCTTAAGCGGATCGAACAGGTCGAACTCCGACAGCACGGCTGCCGGGCGCCATACTTTGACGGCACCGTATTCGAGGGGTGTCCCAGGGGAACCGTCAAAAGTCGCCTCAGTGGCTGAAGATGCTGTTTTTTGCGGCATTTTACCTTCGTAATACGCCGCCACCTTTTTGAGGGGATCGCGAGTATAAAAGATCCTGAAGATCCGTGTGGTGTTCCCCCCTTCGCCTTCTAAAACGACTACTCGCTGTTCCCCTTCCACTGCCGGCCCGGGATAAAGCGGGGCGGGGCCGGCCGATGCCCATTGGCCGCCCAGCAAAACGATGGCGACGGCTATGCCGGCTAAAACAGATTTAGAAATCGAAGTGTTCATTTTCCTCCTCCTGGTTTTCTAGTTGCCGCCGGGAGTGGTGATAAAGCGGAGATACATATCATACTCACCCTTGTTTTCATTTCAGACTCCCTGTAGGCGCGTTAACTGTGCCTTGCCAAAAGAGTGTGGAACTGACTGTAGGTGGTTGTTTCTCTGGCTTTTTTTCTCATAGGCCAGGAAAATTCGTTCATCTGACTAGTTATTCTCCAGAAAGATTGAATATTTGAATGTGTCTGCCGTAGACTTGCCATCAAGGTGGATGGACAATAATTTACCGTCCATATTGGACAGGTCCCTTACCCACACCTGACCTTTATTCTTATTTCCCCGGGGGCTTTCAAAGTACCATTCCTTGATCCGGTCACCTCCAGGCATGTAACTGCAGACTGTGACAGACGTTCTGGACTTGCCGGCCTCCTTTTCCAGCCTGATGTTAACGTGCCCTCCTTTAATGGGAACAGGGGTTATAAATATACGTCCAGTTGTGCCAAAAATTCTTCCGTTATGAGTTTTGCCAAATGTCAGGTCTCTCGGCCCGATTGCGGCCCAGCTGGTTTTCTTGACAAGACGATTCCAACGCTTTTTCAGATGTACGCTGAAATAAGCCCATTGGCCGATATCATCAATGTGTTTAATACATTGTTTCCACAGGGGCTCAGGTTCAACCGCCGCGCACCCCAGCTCAGTGGCGATTCTTTTGGCTTCTTTGGTAATATCAAGGGCAATCGCGTACCATGATCTACACGACCCGTCATCCTGCTGCGTTTGGCCTCCGTAGCTTTGGGATTGCGGCGCCGGACTACCTTGAAATATCGGCGTGACGGTCTGCTGTACGGGGGTCATTACAATGGTGGCCGGGACCGATTGCTGCTGATTAACGGGTTTCGGCTTGAGGTCGACACGTTTGATCTTATCCGGCACACGCGCGCTGGTGTGCACCTTTGTGCCGAGCTGCTGCTGTATGGGCGTTGCGGCCGGGGCAGGCGACCTGGGAGCAACAGGTGTCACAGTCTGCAGTACCGGGGTGGCCTTTATGGGTGTCCGTGGCGTGGGCACTGCACGTGCGGGCTGCGGCGATGGGGCCACGTTACCCGAAGGAATCCGTGGGACCGCAACGGGTGCCGGACCCCTGGGTGTTGCTGGAGCTGCTGGCTCCTGTGCCGGTTCAGGCTGTGGAGCCAAGACAGGTTGTGGGGCCGATGCGGGCGGAGGTGTCCATCCGCCGCCGGTGGCCGGTGCTTGGCTGCCGCCGCCCCACTGGGGGGCCGGTTCCTGGTTGTTCGGGGGAGGCCCATTGACTGCAGGCTCTTCCCACTGGCCCTGGCCTGTATTGCCATACTGTCCGCTGTCGCTCGGCAGATCTCCAGCCGACGGCGGCCAGTAGACGGTGATCGTCACGGTGGACCCGAGCATGGTTATCCCCGCCGCGCCCGGCTCCTGGTCGATCACTGTGCCCTCCATGCCAACCAGGTCCGCTTTGTATCCCTTCGCATACTCGACGTTGGGGGCGACCCCGGCCTGCTGGAGAACCGCCATGGCGTCCTGCTCGTACATCCCCACAACGCCCGGCACCCGTATCATCTCGTCGGCCGCCTGGTTGTACCTCTGCTGCATGGGTCCACGGTCGAGGGCGCCGGTAAAACCCCTCATCGGCAGCAGAATAGCCGATACAAAAAGGGCAGCTATGAACATCTTGCGCAGTTTCATGATCGGTCCTCCAGCAATCCGGGTTCTCATCATCACGCTTAATTGTTCTATTTACCGGGCCACTTCGGCATCGTCCCAGGCCTGGGGGTGTTCGGCCCAGGCTGATAGGTATCGCCGGGCATGGTGGGAGCTTTCCTGGGCCTGAAGGTGTTGGTCCTGCCTATGGGCCTGCCAACCTTGGAACGAACTGGGCTGAGAGGCGCACCGACCCGTTGCAGCCAATAGTTGCCCGGTTGGACGAACATGCCTGATGTTGAGTTGGCAAGTTGCCTCTGCGTGAGTTTGCTGCAGCTCGCGTCGGCATCGTAGCTCTTCATTGTTGACGCCTGGTATGCTCCTCCCGCACCCGGGATCGATGTTGCGAGAGTGTAGAAAAGGTAGTTTCCCGACTGCGCCCTGACCATGGTCCCCTCGAGACTGGTGAGAGATCCCTGCGGCGACAGGTGGGTGGCGCGGTAGGTGACAGCTCCGCCGCTCGTGAAGATCTGGCTGAATTTCCAGCCTTCCCCCCGAGTGCCGTTGTTAAATCCATTCCATGTCCCGGTAAGGTCGCACTGGGTCGATCCGCCGACGTTGCCTGCAGCGCCTCCCGATGTAGTTGTCACACCACCCGGAGGTGTTATTGGCGGAACATAGATACGACTTCCTCCGCCTGTGCCACAGGTGACGTTGGCGGCGAATGTTACAGGAGCTCGGCTTTTTGGATCAAGTCCTCCCGTTCCCCCTGTGGATCTTAAGTGTCTGATATAATCGATATAGGAGGGATCCTTGTTCCACGCTGTTACCATACCCTCCGCTACCAGGCTCTGGGCTCCCGAGGCATTCTGGCACGCGCCACGAATCTCGTCATCGCTGAATGGCTGCACCGTCAAGTTGATATCGAAATAACATCTGCCCCGATTTTTAGGAAATCCTGCCCATGTTAGCAGGACTTTTTGCGTATCGAGAGGTACAGGTTGTCCTCCTCTGAGTACTTGTACTGTCTGAATCTTGTTGCAGGCGTAACTTGACCCAACCTGGATCCTGTGAATATCCATTTTTACCGTTTTCGTGCCGGTGATTCCTCCCTGGGAATTGACCGAGAGGCTAAGGGTGGGCGGAGTAATGCCGGCCTTGAACTGCGCCTTGCCGGCGAAAGAATCCTCCGCCGAACTGAAGGCCAGTGTCATCACGGTCAATCCGGTTAACACCAATTTTATCCATTTACCCGATTTCATCCTTTCCCTCCTTCACTTTGAAACGTGTTTTTACTACAGCAGATAGCTTTTCCGAATCACCTTGCAACAAGGCTGATCGACTGTACCCAGGCCTCGCTGTTCTTCAGGCCGAGACCCGTTATGCTGACGGATTCAATGACGTCGGGCCGCGGGGAAAGGCCCATGAGATCGTCCTCAAAGTTGTGCCACCGTCCGTTTTCTACCCGGGTAAATCGGGCATTGCTCTGGGCCCCGCCGTCGGTCGTGAACTCCCGGATGTAGGCGTCATCCGCGCAGTGCTCCCTTTTCTCCTCGTCCGCGTAACAGACAGCAATCTGGAGCACCGGCGGATCGTCCACCTGTTGGAAGCGCCCTGATTTGCCGCGGTCGATCCTCAGGCCGGCTGCCAGCACAAGCGAATGGATGTCCCCGACGTACCATTTTACGGTCTGCCTTACCCCGGCGATATCTCCGGTGTCCTCGTTTCCCAGACGCAGGCCCTCGTTGCCCACGGAAACCCGGCCGCTGTCTCCGGATTCGCCGTTTCCTGAGAAAAGTTCCCAGTGGCGGAGGCCGCGGCTGAAGTCTCCGTTGTCAATCAGTTCGCCTGCGACCCTGTGTTCCCGGTCCCCGCGGTTTCCGGCCCGGCTGAACGGATACTCCACCAAGTACTGAATGTCGGGGGAGGGCTCGCCCAGCATGAGATCGGACGGTCCCCGCAGGTAGGTGATCCCCGTTCCGAGCCGATTCTTTGGCTGGACTGCCGGTGTTGTCAGGTACATGAAATGCCGAAAACGTCCCTTCGCCCCGGCAATGCCCGCACCGGCCTGAACCACGACAAAGGCTAGGTTGCCCCGGCTTCGTCCGGAGACACTTAAACGCCAGCGGTATTCGATCTTACCGGGGTCGGTCCGCATCACCGGACCCACGGGCAGTTTGTAGCGCCTGGCCGAGGGGTCCAGGGGCCAACGGTCGTACAGGAGGACCGAGGGCTTGTTTTTGACACCGGACGAATACCGAAGGCCGAGGGTGTAACTGGAGCCGGGGGCGAGCTCAAGCAGGTAGATTGAGTAACGGCCCTTTCCGAAGGCGCTTCCCCGGCCCAGGGCGAAGCCGGGACGGTAGCCTGCCCGGCCCTCGAACCAGTTTCCGGTGGTCGGGAGTTCCATCACCCGCCATTGACCGGTATTTCTCAGCGGCCCGGCCTTTCCTGCTCCCGGAAGGACCAAGAGAGACATCGCCAACACAATGGTTATTCTGATAACCCGGTTCATTTTTTCTCCTTATTTTCCTTTCTATTGTCTTTGCTGCCTTCCTCTTCATACCGGCTCACCAGAATATTCACCGCCTCTTCAATGCAATCGCGAAGAGCCTTGTCAATGCTGTCCTTATGATCATGGGCGATCCCCAGGTTCGCCCCTTTCAGCTTTTTCTTTCCAAACAGTTTTCCCAGGCCGGAGACAGAATAGCCGCCCTCCTTGATCTTCCTGCGGACATCCACAGAATCGAGGACACCACCTGTTCTGGCGTCCAGGACTCTTACATCGAGGCCTATCTCAGCATGTTCTCCGCTGGTTTCGACCCCAACACCCTTGTAGGCTCCTGCGACTCCTGTTTTGGAAGCCTGAGCGTTGGCCTCGGTGATCACTCCTACGAAGATGAAATCTGCTCCTGTCAGGCGATACTTGGCCACGTCACCGGTGGTCGTCCCCCCCTGGTTCAACTGTTTTTCCTGGTAGACGCTCTCATCCAGCCTCTGTCTCTCCAGAACGGTAAACGCGTGGGTCTTGATCAGCGCAGTCGTGAACATGTCCGTAGCTGACGCCGGGGATACCTCCGGGACGGTGCTGTCAAACTGGAAGATAGTGACCGTCTTCTTCGGAGGAAGGTCTTCCGGTGGGGTTCCCCACGCCCAGGCAGAGACGGCTGAAAACAGCAGGATAAAGGCTGACAGAGACAGATAAATCGCGGGACTTGGTATTTTCCGGTTCATCGTCCTCTCCTCTTTCGAAATTACGTGTACCCTCAGACGGATTTTCCAGTCTGCCGGATCAGTTCTGCCTGCCGTTGGAGCGGCATTCGAACCTCCCGGCTCCGTCGGATATGCATTTGACCCCCTTGGGAATGAGGCGGTGTACACTGGCATTGATCATCCCGCCTTCTGTGGGTATCCGGTATACGCAGTAAAGGTACCGATCCTGCACCTGGGATGTGATGAAAAGGGCAGGCAGGCCCTTATTCGCGGTCTCCCAGTTGGTTGGCAACATGTCTCCATTGATCCCGGAGTAAGCATTAGGGCATGTTAAGTCCTTAGGCCGAGAAGCCGGCGCTGACAGGATGTTTGGGGTTGGCCCGGGATTACTGCCGGTCCCGTTCCAGCTTGGGGGGGCTCCCCAGGCGAATGAAAATATCGTAAGCACGCAACCGAGGCTAAACAAGGCGACGGTTATGGATTTAATGTTCTTCATTTTCCACCCACATTTCATGCATCCTTTTCAGGTCTGGCGGCAGATCTATCTGGCCGCACTCTCAATCAGCCCGATATCCGCGCGGCCGGACAGATAGGCCTCCACCGGCTGCCTTTTCCCGGACAGTTTCAGGTGAATGCCGCCGATAGCGTCGTAGGGTGCATCGGGTCGAATCAGGTTCCAGTTCTTCATAAAATCCTCTACCTGCCACCCGCCGATCAGAAGTATTTTTGAGACCGTCTCCCGTTCAGTACCTTTGGAGTGGAGCACTTCAAAAGTCCGGATTGTGTGGGGAAGAGCAGGGACGTCGAATTTTTTACCTATGGCCTTGCGCTTGTCGTTCACCGTGAACTTGGCGATCATCTGAAGCGGCTTGGGTTCGTTCCTCGCTTTTTCCTGGGCTTTCCGTAGCCTTTCAAGGTCTTTGGAAACGTCCTGCTGCATTTCCTTCTGAATGCGGCTGACCTCCGCGACGTTTCCCCGGCTGTTTGCCTCCATGACCTTTTCCTCCCGCTCCTTCTGTTTTCTGGCCATCTCCTCCCTGATCCGGTCAACCTCGGTGATCTCCGTGAACTTGAGCTGACCGAAGAACTTGATGGGGTTTTTCTCGAACCCCTCGCACACCGTCTCGGGAACGTGCATCCAGGAATCTATCCTTCGCCAGTTCTTCGGGGCAGGTAGAGCCTTGTCCATTACGGTTTTGACCTGTTCGTAGTAGGCCTGCTCACCGGCCGTGAGGGCCCTTTTCACACATGCGGCCTGCGACACCGCCGGCGAGAACACCAGGGCGAAAACCGTGAGAAGCGGTAGTCCAATTGAGAGTGCGGATCGGTTCATTTTTCCTCCCTTGCTTTTTTAACCCTACTTGGACGGAAGGATACCGGACTGCTAAAGGGGGGCACTACCCCCGATCGGGGGGGTTATACGTATCGAAGTAAGGGGGTATGGGTGTAAATTCCTCTCCCTTGAGGGGAGAGGTCAGGTGAGGGTGATCCGGAGGGGGAAGTTAGTTTGAGAGTTTGAGAGTTTGGGGGTTAGAACATTGGACTTTGGACTCTGGACGTTGGACTATTACTCAATACGGGTCGATGAGGCCCAGGCGAACCCCTTCGATGACGGCTTCCGCACGCCGTGAAATGTTCAGCTTCTGGTAGATGACCTTGGTATAACTGGCCACGGTGTTCGGGGTCAGCCCGAGCAGGTTGGCGACTTCCGGGCGTGAGAACCCTTTTGCGATAAGCTGCAGGACATCCTTTTCCCTGTCGGTCAACGGCTCGGTGTCTTCAGGCGCATCGTTCGAGCGGGAGAAGTGGGCCAGAACCCGCCGGGCCACACCAGGGGACAGCGGTGGCTGACCGTGGAGAACGGCTTTAAGCTGTCGGATCTGAAGATCCCGGGGCTGCTCCTTAATGAGGTAACCCATGGCCCCGGCTTTAAGAGCGGAAAAAATATGCGTATCATCATCAAAAATTGTCGTAATGACGCAGTATGTGTCCGGGTGCGTCTCGCCCATCTCCTTCACCAGGTCGATCCCGGACCCGTCAGGAAGGTTGATATCAACGAGGGCCAATGAAAACTTATGCTGCTCCAGAAGGGCGCGGGCTTCGGCAAGGGTCGCGGCTCCCATGGCCTTTGCTTCGGGAAAGGCCTCGGAAATGTGGTCTTCCCACCAGAGCCTCGTATCATCGTGGTCCTCTACAACAAGAACCCTTTGCATCAACACTCCCTCACTTACCATCTCCGGTAGGTATTGACAAACGAACCTCGAAAACCCCCTCGTCGGGAAGCGCTTCGCACCTGCATTGCCCGCCAAGCTCGCCGGCCCTCATCTCCATGTTCCGGATCCCTTTGCCAAATCTTATCTCCCCGCGACCGGGAATTGTCCCGTCGTTGCGAACGATGCAGGAGAGCCGATTTTTACCCCCGTCCCACGTGACCCAGATGTTGCGTGGGGAGGCGTGGACGAGGGCGTTTGTCGTAGCCTCAAACAGCACCCGGGACAGATCGATCACCTGCCGCGGTGATATAAGCCGGTGGGGCTTTTGAATACTATCTTCCCAATGCGCCGCAACCCCGGCATCCTCACAACGCTGAATAAAGTCATAACGCCACGTCGCCAGCGCCTCCTCAATGGTTACCTCCCCGGATGGTTTGATGCTGTATATGATATCTTTAAGGGCTTTGAGGGCATTTCGGGCCAGAAGCGTATTTCTCGGAGTGTTCTTTGCGTGTACCAGGGAAAGGAGACGCCCGCCGATCTCGTCGTGCAGATCCCGCATGATCCGCCTCCGCTCCTCCTCAACGCCCCTTTTAAATCCGGCAAGACGATCCTCCGTGGTCCTGGCAATGTATATTAGTGTTTCAGCCAGTTCAATATCGTCCCTGGAAAAGAGTCGGCTGCCTCTGTCGGCGAACCGAAGTTCCACCGTTCCCGTGCGATCCAGGGTGGGGATCAGCATTATCTCGCCGTATTTATCAAGCCTGGGAGAGGCGTTTCGGCCTTCCAGGGTCTGGTACGAAAGGGGCAGATACACATCCCTGAGGACGCCGACCCATGCATCCTTCTCGCTGATGCCGGGGTTCACCAACCCCGACAGGAGAACCGGGAGATGCTGTTTTATCCGGTCCCTCGGACCCTGGTAGAACCTTCCCCATACCCACTGGCGTACCGGGAAGTACAGCCACCCCACCAGGATAAGAGACAGGGCAAGGACGACGGACGGCCTGTGGGTGACGGTGAACGCCAGAATGCCGTCCACCACCAGAACACTGACACCCGCCAGGAACCACAGCCAGAATCCGAACCACCAGCGGTCGATGTCGAAAAGACGGTATCGAAGGATGCCCAGGGCAAGCCCGACATACATCAGGGTGACCGACCCCAGTCCGGCCGATACAGGGACCACGGTTCGACCCATCAACGCAGCCGGAGCGAAGTAGGTAAAAAATGCCAGACCAACAAACCCCATGAACGCTATGATGAAATATTTGAGGGCCGCACGGTCGACAGGCCGACCTTTTGAGCGCCGCCACTGGAGTCCGGCTATCGTAACCCCCATAATAAAATAGAGGACTGGCTGGATTAACACGGTATGCCCCGGAATATCCGTCCATTGAAACTGTTCGTTCAGGATGAAAAAGGAGGCCAGAACCGCGACCGCCCTGGTCATCGGGAATGAGCCCAGGAGGCCGGGGTAATGGAAAAGCAGACCGACGCCGAAGACCGAGAATACGTTGTTTCCCACGTGGTACAATTCACGGATCGTAGCCAGAAGGTCCGGGTCAAGGGCGATCTCCCTCGAGGCGATGACCGCCATTGCCGTTGTCGTGACGAGAAGTCCCATGCCCGAGAAGAAAAACATCCTGGCCGCCATATTTTGTCTGCGCACGGACCAGACGGCCGCGCCGATCATGAATATTATGACGCCCATGCCGTTGAGCAGCCAGAAATCTAACGGAAATGAGGAAAGCGGTCGGGAGCGGGCCGGTTGTACCCTCACCTTTCGCCCGTCCGCGAGAGTCAACTCCACCAACGGCCCGCTGAGGATCCCGGCCAGCACCCTCTGACGATCAAGGAAGGCATTATACTTTTTAAAGGTCGGGAAGACGTCGGGGTCCTCCACCAGGTCGGAATCCTCGAAATTAAATGGGCTGCCCGAAAGGGACCGAATGGACAGGATCAAATCCCCGGGGGTAAGGATGAGCCTGGCCGGGCTTTTGGCCTTCACGCCATCGACAAAGACACCGGCATGTGTGCCGTCCGCCTGCAGACTCAGACCGAGCCATGGCTGGTTGGACGCAACCATGACAGAAAGCGCCACACAGACCATGGCCAGCAAGGCAGCGGCGGACAGGATGAGGTATGGGGATTCCCGGATGTCGGCGCCCGTATCGTGACGTTTATCCCTGTTGCGGCTCACCATGACGGCAAGTATCGCCTCTGTGGCCGCAATTGTGAAGGGGTTTCAAGGGTGAGCGGCCAGGTTCCTGCCCAGCCGAGCCGCCTGATCCAATACTTCAGGATGGTGCCCGACGACTCCGGCCTCAAATACCCCCGGCACGGCCAGCTCGCCGGCGATGCGGTATCCCAGGGCTTTCATGGGCAGACGCATCGCCTCCATGGTGACTCCGAGGTCCTTCGGGTCCACCTGCTCGGCCACGATAGCGAGGGCCGCTGTCTTTCCCTGGCCGGCAAGGCGGCTTGACCAACCGCGAGGATGCTCGTTGTCGAAGTCGTAAAAACAGTACAGGCGATCGATGAAAGCCTTCATCCAGGCCGTCATATTGTAGTTGTAGACCGGCGTCACCAGGATGATCCCCCCGGCCCGGCGGATCTTTGGATAATACGGTGTCAGGTCATCGGCAAACTGCGTGCAGACCTTGTCCTTTCGGCAGCGTTCACAACCGATGCACGACGATATTTCCATGCTGGAAAGGTACAGGACCTCGGTATCAGCTCCTCTTTCAGAGGCGCCGGCGAGAATAGCGTCCAGGACCCGGTCGGAGTTGCCGCCCCGTCTTGGACTCCCCGATACTCCAATAATCAGCATTTTGTTCTTCCTTTGATAGGGTCGTAAAAAGTCCATCCATGGCTTTTTACTCCACGGAAAGCGAAAAATGTCATTTTCCTGCATCGTTTTGTACAGTTTCGATATGCTGCCGGATTACGATAACAGATACCGGGGCGGCCTGGTTTGTTTTTTTGGCCCGGTTGTGTTACTTGTAAAATAGTTTTTGGCAGGCAACCCTCCACCACGTTCCGTTTATCCATCGCAAGATAACCCATCAGTGGGCCATGTGGGGCGCATCTTCAGCCGGAACGCCCATCAGAAAACCCCTTGTAGCCAACAATTTTTGGTAGGGTCGTAAAAAGTCCATCTATCCGTGAATGCCGGGGACAGATCATCTGGTCCGTGTCCGTCAGTCTTTTTGTGTACGCTTTTGTTGGATCATAGTCGGAAGGAGGGAGTTTAGATGAAAAGGAGCCGTTTTCAACTGTATGGGCAGGGCGCGTTGTTCCTGTTGCTCTGCCTGGTGGTAACCGCTGCCATGGGCACCACGTCGGCCCTGGCCAAGGATACGCTGGTGTTCTCGGACCTGGGGTGGGACAGCGCCCAGGTGCACAACCGCATCGCCGGTTTCATTATTGAGCACGGCTACGGCTACGATGTCGAATACATGCCCGGCGAAACTGTTCCTATGTTCGCGGGACTCGTGCGGGGGGACATAGACATCACCATGGAGATCTGGGTGGACAACCAGCAGCCGGCCTTCGACAATGCCATCGCCAAGGGAAAGGTCGTTGACCTGGGCAGCAACTTTCCCGACAGCTGGCAGGGTTGGCTGGTTCCTACCTATGTGATCAAGGGTGACCCCGCACGGGGGATCAAGGCCATGGCCCCGGACCTCAAATCGGTGAGCGATCTTCCCAGGTACAAGAACCTGTTCAAGGATCGCGAGGATCCGGACAAGGGTGTGTTCTACTCGTGCATCGCGGGTTGGGCATGCGAAAAGATCAACGAGAAGAAATTCGACGCTTACGGGCTCAACGACACATACAACATCTTTCTGCCGGGATCTGGGGCAGCCCTGGTGGCTTCTCTTGCAGGAGCCTACAAGAAGGGGGAACCGTGGTTCGGGTACTACTGGGCGCCCACCTGGGTCCTGGGAACTTACGACATGACTCCCCTTGAGGAGCCTGCCTACGATCCCAAAATTTTCGAGTCCACGGGCAAATGCGCTTATCCCTCGGTCAAGGTCGATATAGCCGTAAACTCCAGCATGCTGAAAAAGGCCCCTGACGTGGTTGAATTTCTGAAAAAGTACGAGACCACCCAGGCCATCGCCAACAAATTCCTGGCTTTCATGCAGGACAAGGGGGCCAACACCCAGGAAGCTGCTGAGTGGTTCCTGAAAAAGAACGAGAAACTGTGGACCGGGTGGGTCCCTGTCGACGTCGCCGCCAGGGTCAAGAAGGCCCTTGACTGATCGTTAATCCTCCAGCATGGCCAGGCGGCCCTTTATGGGCTTCCTGGCTGTGTTGCGGTCATGTTGATGCAGCCCTCAAACCGTCGATCCCTTACAGCAAATCCCTTTGAAGGAGAGTTTACGTGATCGAGCCCGACGCTTTGCCGTCCGAGTCCATGGACGACGGGGAAACCATACTGGAGACCCGTGGGCTGTGGAAGGTCTTCGGAGAGAACCCCCGCCGTTTCCTCGACTCCAAGCTCAAAGATGAACCAAAGCAGAAGATCCAGGACAAGCTGGGGCTGGTAGTCGGTCTTCGTGACATTTCTTTCGAGGTCAAAAAAGGTGAGATATTCGTCATTATGGGGCTTTCCGGGAGCGGCAAGTCCACTCTGATCCGCTGCCTGATCCGGCTTGTCGAGCCCACCGCCGGTGAGATCCGCATCGCCGGCCGGGAGATCTGCTCATTGGACGCCAATAGCCTGATGAAGTTTCGCCGACGGTCCACGGCCATGGTCTTTCAAGCCTTTGGCCTTCTGCCCCACTACACGGTCATCGAAAACGTCGCCTACGGTCTCAAAATCCGCGGGATGTCCCTCGAAGAACGGACGAAGGTTGCCCAGGGGGCAGTGGAAACGGTGGGTCTGAAGGGATGGGAGGATTACCTGCCCTCTTCCTTGAGCGGGGGAATGCAGCAGCGGGTCGGCATCGCACGTGCGCTTGCCGCCGATCCCGACATAATGCTTCTCGATGAGCCTTTCAGCGGTCTCGATCCTCTCATCCGCCGGCAGATGCAGGACGAGCTGATCCAATTGCAAAGTGAACTTCACAAGACCATGATTTTCGTTACCCACGACGTCCAGGAGGCGCTCAAGATCGCCGATCGCATCGCCATCATGCAGGACGGGCGGATCATTCAGATCGGCACTCCCGAGGAGATCATCGCCAAGCCGGCCACCGATTATGTGCAGGAATTCGTAAGGGACGCATTCCCGGCCACTGTCCTCACCGCGGGTACCATCATGGAAGACCCGGAACCTGAAGTTCGCGTCTGGCAGGGGCCCAAGACTGTCTACGCTCTTATCCGTCGAAGTAAAAGGGATTTTGCCTTCGTTCTCGACAAGGCTCACAGGGCGGTGGGTCTCCTGACACAGGATACCGCGAGAAAACTGGTTCAGGAGGGTAGTGATTCCACTTCCTCATCCCTTATCACCGATTTTGAGACCTGCACCCCCGACATGACTGTGGAAGAGCTCTTTCCACTGGCCACCGCAAGTCCGTTTCCCATAGCTGTTCTCGACGAGAATGGCCGGCTTATTGGATATATCCGCAATCATACCATCATCGAAAGCATGATTCAGGAGGACCAATCGGGGGACCCGGAGAACCAGCATGTTTGAGTTTCCAAAACAGCTTTATGTGCCCATGGAGAAGTGGATCGACACCCTCATGGACTGGATCATGGCCCACACCGCCGGATTTTTCGACCTCATCGGGAACGCACTTCTCAAGATCCTCATCATCATCGAAAAATTCCTCCTTTGGGTGCCGTGGCCGGTGGTTCTCATCCTTGTTGCCATATTGGCCTGGAGGACCATGGGAAAATGGTGGCACGGCGTGATAATGGCGGCCTTGATCTTCTGCATTGGAGTCTTCGGTTATTGGGATGATTCCATGAGGACCCTTGCCGTGGTCATCGCCTCGGTGGTGGTGTCTCTTGTCATCGGTTTCCCCTCCGGGATTATCATGGCCCGCAGCAACCGTTTTCAGGCGATTCTCCGCCCGATCCTTGACGGAATGCAGACCATGCCCAGCTTTGTCTACCTTATCCCGGCCATGATGCTTTTCGGACTCGGAAAGGTGCCGGCCGTGTTCGCCACCGTGATCTACGCCGTTCCACCCATCATCAGGCTTACCAACGTGGGCATCCGGGGAGTCCCGGAGAACGTTGTGGAAGCGGCAAGGTCTTTCGGTGCCAGCGATCGTCAGATTCTCTTCGATGTCCAGCTGCCGTTGGCCTTCCCCAGCATCATGGTAGGTGTGAGCCAGACGACCATGATGGCACTGGCCATGGTGGTTATTGCCTCCATGATCGGCGCCAGGGGGCTGGGCCTGGAAGTCCTCAAGGCCATCAATCGCATAGAGATCGGCCACGGGTTTACGGCGGGTCTCAGCATCGTCTTTCTGGCCATTGTCATCGACCGGATCACAACCGCATTCGCCATGAAACAGCAAAAACACCTTGGCTGATAATTTACCTGCTTTGGTATCTGAGGTGAGCTGATCTCGATTCCTGCTGGCTACCGGTTACCGACTTCTGATAACATTCCCCCATGCGTCGTTCCGATAAGCAGATTATAGATATTACCGGAATCGAAGCCGTCGTCCGCAGTGGCGAGATCTGTCACCTGGCCATGGTCGATAAAGGACGGCCCTACGTCGTTCCCGTAAACTACGGGTATGCGAACGGGGCGCTGTACTTTCACTCGGCTCCCGCAGGGAGAAAGATCAATATCCTGAGGAAAAACCCGGACGTGTGTTTCAGCATTGTCTCAAACCATGGGCTTGTAAAGAATGAAAGGGCGTGCTCCTGGTCCGCCAAATACAGGAGCGTCATCGGTACAGGGAGAGCCGTTATCCTGGACGACCGGATCGAAAAGGAAAAGGGGCTATCGATTCTGATGAAGCAGTACTCGGATCAGGAGTACGATTTTTCCGGAGAGGACCTGACCGGCGTGGTCGTCATCAGGGTGAAAATAGAAGAGATGAAGGGCAAGGGGGAGTTGGTGTTGTAGTTCAGCGCCGCCGACCAACGTAAACAGCGATCGGTACAATGTAGATTACCTTTTGATCCTCTCTTCGAGCACTAATGCCAAAGCGGTCTATCCCGATGTCATTGGTGATCATCGTTCTTAATTTCGCCTCATCTCCAGACTTTGGAAAAGATGCCCGCAGCTGCGTTTCGAGCTCAATATCCACTCCATAGGCGCTCTGACGACAGTCGATCAGGCCCGAACGCTGAAAGAGATCCGCAAACTCTTCGTGCGTAAGTGCGTGGGTATGAGAAGGGTCGCGCATGATCTCCAGTCGGTCATAATCTTCGGATTTTGATGCTTCCACCGCAACATCAGCCACCATCACCCTTCCACCGGGCCGGCATACCCTGATCATTTCTGCCAGCGCTCTTTCCGGTGAGAGCAAATGATGAAAGCTGTAACGGGTTATCACGAACGAGAATGAGTTCTCAGCGTAAGGCAACGGGACCGCATCGCCGATGTCCCAGGTGATGTTTTCAATATTTTGTTCCTGTTGAAGCTTCCTGGCTTGTTCGATCATCGCTGGAGTTATGTCTATTCCCGTCACCTGCCCGGCGTGATGGGCAAACTCGCAGGCAACCATACCGGGACCACACGCAACATCGAGAACGTTGTCATGGTGGCCGACTTCAGATAGTTCGATCAGGATCTGCATGGCATCGAAGTGTCCGGGTACCTGGGTAAAAGATATGGCCTGCCGCGAGAATTGATCGACAATTTCAGCTTGATGTTCCTGCTCTTTTTGGCGGCTCATAATTGTTTCTCCTTTCAGGGAAGATACTTGGGAGAACATAGCTTGAAACGACTATGGCTGACTTGCGATATTATGACAATGAATATCGAGGAAATTACAAGGTTACCGCCGATCGTCCGCCTGTCTGGACGTGGCCTGCCACGAAGCTACGCTCTCCTTCGCTCCCCACGCTTCGCTCGCTCAGGATTGTAAAGAGTGTTAGGGGACATGGTCAGAATAAATTTTGTCCCTGCTCTTGCTCAAGGTTTTAAGTCTAGCCATGTCACCATTGATCAGGCCTTTCTTCTTAAGGCGGGACCAGGATTTGAGTTGTAGTTCGCGGATGGTGGGTTTGGAGAAAACTATCTGAAGTGTCGATTAACGAATGCACGGCCAGAACCAGATTTCAAATACTTCTCAAATGTTAACGCTCTCTCATCATCTGGAATTCTGAAGGCCACCAAAAGGTTCCAAGGCTTAAATCTTGAAGTATGTGGCGATTGACCAAAGTTGTGCTGACTTAAGCGGCGATTCAAGTTTCGTGTATGGCCGACATAGTACTGTTTGACATGGTTGATACTCTGAATGACATAGATATATTTCATTACTCAATCTCTCCTGTATGGGATTTTGAGTGATGATTGCAATTAATCTGCCACTATTTATGTTTGGGATCGGGATGAATGACAAACGTAAAGATGGCCTGCCAGCCGAACGCCCGCCTTCGCTTTGGTACAAAGAAAAACGAAAGCTATGGCGGGCAGCCTTCGCTTCCTGACCTGGAAAGTATGGCCTGCCAGCCGTAGCTTCCGTCAGGAAGCGAAGGCTGGTGTGGTGGAGCTGATCGGGATCGAACCGACGACCTCATGACTGCCAGTCATGCGCTCTCCCAACTGAGCTACAGCCCCACACTAAAAGAACGTTTTTTATACTCCCTCTCTATTTGGGTGTCAAGACTGCTGGGGTTTAGGCTCCTTTTTCCCGGAGGAGGCAGATTTTTTCGCGGCGGGTTTATCTACGGTTTTTTTCGCGGCGGTTGGCTTTTTCCGGACAGACTTTGATTTGGCCTTCTTTTTGGAGGTGGGTTTCCTGCCCGGCCCTGAAACTTTTTTCTCCAGTTTTTTCAGCTCCTGATCGACCCCTTTTATCTGCCGCAGCAGATCCCTGGTCTCTTTAACCGCTAGAGAGGAATCTTTAAGCCATTCATCGAAGTATCGTTCACCCAGAACCTTCGAAAGTTTGCCTCGCTTGAACTTCAGTGTTTCAATGTCCACCCTCACTTTGGCGGTGGATGAAACCTTCGACGCCTCTTCGGCCCCAAGGCTCGCATACTCCACCACCTTTCCCCATAACTCCTTCAACAGGCCTTCGGCTTCACTGCCCGGGGATCCTTTTGTATCTTTCGCCGTTTCGTCGCTCTCCTTTTTCTCTTCATCCACCATTTCCAACCTCCATTATGACTTGGAACCATGATCCGGGGGGGATCTCCGCCCCGGGCTACTGTTTGACAACCTCGTAAAAAGTCCAGCCGTGGCTTTTTACTCAACGGAAAGCGAAAAATGTCATTTCCGCTTTCCTCACAAATCTTCGATTTGAGCGCCCCTTAATGGGCGCGTTGATGACTTCTCGCGAAGTCATCAACTTTGAATCCCAAAAGGTTAACAACACCGGGAGAAGGTGTCAACTTTACCATGACGCCTTTTGACACTTGTTGAAACTTTCCCGTCCGTACATTATGATGGCTCCAACACACTACCGACAGG
This sequence comes from Deltaproteobacteria bacterium, assembly GCA_013151915.1. Lineage (NCBI taxonomy): Bacteria > Pseudomonadati > Myxococcota > Myxococcia > Deltaproteobacteria bacterium. The sequence continues at coordinate 10,748 of JAADHJ010000025.1, read as the reverse complement.
AGGACCGGATGCCCAAAATGCGTTTTGAAACATGGATCTTACGGCTCGCCGTTTTAGGAGCTTTCCTGGCTGCAGGATGTTCCGCGACCCTGCCTCCGGCATACCAGCTAAGAGGCTTTACGGGAGAGGCGCCCAGCGGAAAGATCCTTGCCCTCGCAGCCGATGGATCCAGGGTTGTCGCAGCGTCCGCGGAGGGGCTTTACGAAAAGGAGGGCAGGGGACCCTGGCATATTATTCCAGTTCCAGGCATTCGCAACAAAAAAAGCGTCTCATCCCTGGCCGTGAACGGCGGTGAAATCTTTGTGGGCACCAGGGGAGAAGGCCTTCACATACTGTCCAATGGCATTTGGGAAGTGAAAACCTCAAAGTACGGCGGCCTTCCAGACGATGATGTCCTGAGCCTTGGCATCGACCACGACGGAGAGGGTCTGGATGGTGAAAATGTCTGGGTTGGCACTTCCCGCGGTCTCGCATTGAGACGCAACGGGAATTGGGAGCTTTACTCACCGAAAGACCGTTGGCTGGGGGACCTTGCAGGTCGTAGGCTCAAGGGGAATGGGGACATATATGTCGCATCCGGATTTCGTCTCGGGCTTCCCGGTGAGGAGAAGAAGTCATTTCGACCCCCCATAACCTCTATTGCCGTGGGTAAGGACCGGGTAGTTCTGGCGAGCAAACAGTTCAAGCTGGCCATTATTTCCGACGGTGTCTTCGCCACGGTAGCTCTGGACAGAGATTATTTTCACCGTTCGGGCGAGAATGTACAGATCGAGAGTATACTTGTCGAACCATCGGTGATCTGGTGCGGTACATCAATGGGCCTGATCTGGGGGGGGCTCGACGGGGTTGCCCGCGGGGTTCCTTATCCATCATGGATCGGTTTCGTGCCGGCCCGGGCCACGCTTTTCAACTCCCGCGACACGAGGCCATTCCAGTACAGGTGGCATCTTGTAGGCTATAACGCCGCCGAGGTAAAAGGGCTTATCCGGGACAGTGATGATGGACTCTGGGTCGCCTTTTCAGGCTCGCCCCCATCCATCATATCCAAGCTGAATTTCAGAGGCACTACCGGGGCTGAAACAGGGGCTGGATCCATCACAGCAATTCGACGATATATCCACATCGACGAGTATATCGCCGGGCGGAGAAAACCATACTACGAAGTTTACGGAAATAATGTTGGCATATCGGGTTCTCCAACCACCCTGGCTTTTGGCGGCCCTGACGGGGGCGTCTGGCTTGGAACCAAAGCCGGGGTCTTTAATCTTGGGAAATAGGCATAAATACCACGCCATAGGTGAGATGCCGTAAAGACTGCCATGAAAGGCGGCGCAAAGGGAACCGAGGCATTGAAAAGACACATCTATCAGTTCATTCAGTACCTGGCGGCATCGGTTTTTATCGGACTGTCCGTTTATGGGCTCATCATCTTCATGGGAGGAGAGATCCACACCAGACTTCCTTTCTGGACCTCCCTGCTTCTGGGGTTAGGGGCCATTGTCTGTATCGTGATTGTGGTGATAATGGGCGGAATTCTGGATCGAATTATGGCACGGGAACACAAAGATAGTGGTGAGAATTAATAAAACCATTTTACGAGGTTGTCAAAGCTGGGCCGAGGTCCGGAGGCGGAATGTTTCAACCATTCCAGTTGATACATGTGAACCCTGGTGGGTTGGCGGGGTAATGGAGGATATCAAGATGGCGCATGGAAAAGCGATGGTTTTTACTATGGTGCTGATCGCTTTTATTGCGGTTGCTGCTCCAGTGAAGCTTCTGGCCGGTCCGGTGGAAGACGCGAAACAGCTTCAGGATGCCGGGAGTTACCAGGCCGCCTACAATATCTTATCCGCCGCCAAAGCGAAATTGGATGTCAGGTTCCGAAAGAACACATCTCTCATGAAGGCACAGATCTCCGCCCTGAACCGGATTAACAACAACGATGAGATGCATAGGATCAAGGCGAAAAACGATCAGCTTCTTTCCGAAAGAAAGGCCATCAGAGCGGAACAGGCAAAGGTCAACAACGCACTGGAAGAGATCAGTTCCACCATGGTGTACCTCCCCTATAAGGAGAAGGACACCGTGAAGGCCTATTCACAGTTCATCAAAAAATACCCGGATAGCCCTTTTGGCGGTGAGGCCGAAAGCAGGATGATGGATCTGCAGTTCGCGCCTTACAAAAAGTCCGGAACCCCGGAAGGCCTTCAGGAGTTTATTGCCAAATACCCCGATAACCCACATGTCCCGGAAGCTCAGAAAATATTGAGTGGGGCCATCTTCGAATCCTGCAAGAATAAAGGGACTCCTGAAGCCATGGAGGAATACCTGGCTAAATATCCTGACAGCACCCATACGGCTGAGGCGAAGGTACTTTTGGTCAGCTTCCAGTATAATCCTTACAGGAAAACGGACACAGCGGAAGGGTACGCTGAATTTTTATCCAAATACCCTGAGAATCCCAACGCGGATGATGCCAGAGCCAGGATGGAGGAGCTTCAGTTCGCGCCCTACAAAGAGATGAACTCCATCGAAGGGTACCAGGAATTCATAAACAAATACCCCGAGAACCCCTTTTTCAAGGAGGCCAAAAAGGACCTCGATGATCTCCAATATCAGCCGTATCGGGAACAGAACACCGCGGCGCAATACGCCGAGTTCCTGGAAAAACACCCTGACAACCTTAATGCCGGGGACGCGAAAGCGCGGATGGACGATCTTCAATATCAACCATACAATAAGATGAACACCATCGAGGGATACGAAGAGTTCATTGCAACCTACCCTGAAAACTCCCACGTTGAGGATGCTACTTTCCTTATCGAGGATATTGAATACGCGCCATTTAAGAAGGATGGTTCTAAGAAGGCCCTGGAGAAGTTTATAGAGAACTTTCCAACAAACCGGCATGTTCAGGATGCCCGAACCGCCCTGGGAAACCAGCCCGCCCCGGCCGGAACAACCCAATAAGTGTGATTCATCACAAAAATGCGTACCTGACAAGCTAATTTAACACAGAGGACACAGGGTCAAGCAGGGTGACACAGGGTTAATTCAAATCAATTCTTCTTATGTGAAACCCTCATTCAAAACCCCGTGGAGCAGCCTGCGAGGGGCTGCGCCGTGTTAAAGCTTTTGAACTTCCTGGCGTCCTTTGCCTGTCCCAAGCCTGTCGCGGGGCGCCTTAAGCGAGTCATGTACCTGTGTGACGAGCCGACCTGAGAAACCAGGACTCAACACCAGGTACTCGTTCTTACGATGATCCCCCTATTTAAGCACCGGTCGCAGAACTTCGATCAGTTCCGTCAGGATTCTGGCAGTCAAGCCCCAGACCGGCTGCCCATCAAGAATATAAATCGGAGTTGGGAGTTCAAAGGTGTCTTTTGCCTTCCCTGATGTGCCGATTAACTCCCTTAAGGCCGTGGCGTGAACGCTCTGGATCTCCCTGGTGTCGGGACTGAAGGCGTATGGGAAAGGGATGAGCCCCACGAAGGGGGTGACCAGAATACCGGATACCATAGTATTTCTGTCGCTCATTCTCCCCATTATCCTGATATGGGCGGGATCAACACGCAGTTCCTCCTCAACCTCTCTTAGCGCTGTACTAAGGAGCTCCCCGTTGTCCCCAGGTTCCACCATGCCGCCGGGAAATCCCATCTGGCCCCTGTGGAGTCCGACATCGTCAGATCTTCGGATGAGAACAATCCCCATCTCCCTGTCCACCATGTAAAGTAGAATCAGCACAGCCGCCCGGTGCAAGGGGGGCTTTTGTGCTCCGGTAAAGTCCGGCCTGTAATTTGAAAGCAGATTTTGAATCTTATCTATCATGGGCCTATTCTAGGCATTGCCTCCCATGGTGTCTAGACCCTATCCCAACGTTCAACGGGATAAAGAACGTTCAATGTTCAACGTTTAATGTGATAGAGAAAGAGAACGGCCAATGTTTAACGTCTAAAGCTCAACCTCGACCTCAAACTTTGGTTCATCGTAGGAATGCGTACCTTTATTGTTTTGCTGTCATTGCGAGGAGCATCGAGGGAGACGAGAGTGACGCGGCAATCCCGTGCGGAGCTGAAAAGGTCAAGAGGAGATCTAAAAACCATGTTGCACAAAAGAACTGTTTTGAATAAACCCTTATGTTACCCTGCCTGCCGGCCATAGCTTCAGCGATGGCTGGTGAAACTCTGTGTAACCCTGCCTGCCGTGAGCGAGCGAAGCGCGCCGAACGGTGTTAAGTTAGTTTTTCACAAAATCCGGTCATTCTTCAGGTACTCATTTCCAGGATGACCCTAAAATGTTATACGGGAGTTCCGTTTGGCTCCGGATTTTCTTTTATGAAAGGGGATGATTATATCCATGAAAGTGCTCGTAACGGATGCAATTAACAAGGAAGGGATCGATCTTCTCAATTCGGAAGAGGGGTTAGAGGTTGATGTTGATTTCTCCCTCAAAGGGAACCGCCTTGCGGAAGCCATTGGCCCATACCATGCGCTCATAACGAGGAGCGGAACCAATGTCACATCTTCCATTATCAAGAACGGTAAAAACCTCAAGGTGATCGGCCGGGCGGGTGTCGGCGTGGATAATGTCGACATCGAAGCCGCCTCGAAGAGAGGTATCATCGTCATGAACGCCCCGACCGGTAACACCCTGGCCGCTACCGAACATACAATGGCCATGATGCTCGCGTCGGTGAGAAAACTTCCCTATGCCCATAACTCCCTGGAAAGCGGGGAGTGGGACCGGAAGCGCTTCATGGGCATTCAGCTTTATAAAAAAACACTTGGGATCGTCGGGCTGGGCCGCATCGGTACCGAGGTTGCAAAAAGGGCGAAGGCCTTCGACATGCGCGTCATCGCATTCGATCCCTACATCAAGCGGGATAAGGCGGAAAAGCTTAATGTTGAACTGTTTGACGATTTTCACCACCTGCTTGCCATGGCGGATATTGTTACCTTTCATGTTCCTTTGACCGACGAAACCCGCGGAATGGTCAAGGCCCCCCAGTTCGCACACATGAAGGATAGGGTGGTCCTGATCAACTGCTGCCGCGGCGGGGTGATTGACGAGACGGATCTTGCGGCAACCCTTAAAAGCGGAAAGATATTCATGGCCGCCCTGGATGTTTTTTCCCAGGAGCCTCCGCCGCCGGACTCCCCGCTTCATAACCAGGAACGCCTCATCGTCACGCCCCATTTGGGAGCCAACACGGAGGAAGCCCAGGAAAACGTCTCCGTAATTATCGCCCAGCAGGTCATCAACGTGCTTAAAGGACGGTCCTACGAGAACGCCGTCAACCTTCCCTACGTCCGTGGGCGACTGTCATCCGAACTTCAGGCCTATTTCGATCTTTCGGAAAAGATGGGGCGCCTTCTCTCCCAGATCGTGATGGGCCGGATAGAGGAGGTCCAGATTACTCTGGTTGGCTCCCTGTTCGCGGAGGACATTACGGAAAAGGTATTCGACTCCCCCTTCCGCTACCAGCCCTTCACCTTCGCCGTTCTCAAGGGGCTTCTTGAGCATAAACAGCAGGAGGGGGTAAGTTTTGTCAGTGCCCCATATTATGCCAAGGAACGCGAGATCCTCATCGTTGAGGCCAAGGCGGAACGGGTAAAAAACTACAGCGACCTTATCTCCATCAGGGTTACAACGGACAAAGGATCGAACACTGTGGGCGGGACCGTCTTCGCCGATCTCAAGGGCAGGATTGTCAGCATCGATCAGTTCCTGGTGGATATGGTGGCGGAAGGAACATTCCTCCTTTTCACCAATATGGACCGCCCCGGTGTCATCGGCAGGGTCGGGACCATCCTGGGGGAAAACCGTATCAACGTAGCCGGATTTTACCTTGGAAGGGAATCGTATCAGGGAAATGCCCTTGCGTGTGTTTCTTTAGACAGCCGTATCCCGGAAGTGGTTTTAGAGGAGATCCGTAGTCTGGAAGAGATCCTGGACGCCCGGGAGATCGTCCTGTGACGAGCGGGCGAGAGAAAGGTTCTGTCCTTAAGGCAGTACGCTCAGGCTCGCGGCCAGGATATTGACCACGTAAAGGGGATTGTGCAGCCCCAGGCTCCGGTCCCCCACCACGTAGTCGTAATTGTAGGCGGCTCCCTTAACCGTATCGCTCACCGAAGTCATGGCGGGCAGGTCGAACAGTCCCTGCGCGGAATCGAAAACCCCGCCATTGGTTTCAAGTCTCGACTGCAGATCGTCCAGCATGCCCTGAACCTCCACCTGGAAGCCCTCCACCGAGCCGTCCATGTCATAGTCGTTGTCCGAGAATAAAGTCGCGTATGTGGTACCCGAATAGACAAGAGATGAGAAATCGAAGGAGCCGATGGTAGTATCCGCATAGGAAAACCCGGAAAAATCCGAGACAGCATGGCATCCGTTAAAAGACGGGTCCACACTTGTGTTCATACATCCTTCCAGCCTTGGTTTGAAACCGTGGCCCGTCGTCGCCTTCTGGGGAAAGTCATCCAGACGGACATTGGTCACCGTCGCGTAGTGGCATCCCACGCAGCCCGACGGTATATTCCCGGTCCCCGCATGGGATGAGTTGGAATAGGTGAAGCCCGGGAAGGTGAAGGCTCCGAGGGAGCTGTTCACGCCCTCGAACACCTCCTGCTGGGGATGCCGGGGGATCTCCGCGGTCCCGGTTACCCCGGCGCCGGCCGAGGCATTAAGACCCCTTACGTTGTGGCATGTACCGCAGAGCGCGGCATTCCTCTGGGTATCGCCGAGTGCACCGCCGCTATAAAGAATCTGACGGACGGTCATACCAGGCTCATGTGACGGGTGGCAGGAGACGCAGGAGACCTGTGGCATGGCCAAGGTCTCGGTATCCGAAACGATTCTTCCAACCTCCGTTGGGCTGGCGGCCCAAGCCGTGTCCGCCCAGGCGTAGAACCGGACGAATCCCTCCGCCGTGTGGCATGCCGCGCATGGTGTACCCCGAAGGTCGCTGGTCATCCTCCCCTGTGATGTCTCGCTCACTATGGTGTCTGAATGGCCGTCGTCAAAAAAAGTCCCCGGACCGTCCTGCCCATACCACTCGGCATACTGATTGGCCAGGATATTATCGTTGGACGATCCGCCGGCGTGCTGATCCGCAGCGTGACATGGGCCGCATGAAGACAGGCCAAGGGCGCCTTCAAACGCGGGCCCCCAGACCGTGCTGGACATAGGAACCCTGTGGCTTCCGGCATACACAGGGTGGCTGGTAGTGTCCCAGTACGCATAGTGTTCGGCGCCGGACCCGTGACAGCTTTCGCAGCCCCCTATGGGTCTTACGGTTGTGCCGAGCACCGATGTTGTCGAGAATAGATAGGCAGAGTCCGTGTCATCCTGGCCGACCGGATTGTGACAGGAAGCACATCCGGCAGCCGTCCCCGATGAAGCAACGGGGGAGCTGTTGGTGTTGGAATGGACTCCCACCGACCAGGATGCCACAGGATTAAAACCGGGAAAGGCCCCCGCAGAATACGCCTGCGAATCATGGCACCCGGAATAGAGGCATTCAACGGTCCCGACAAACGGGAGGGCAGGGACCTTGTTTCCCCCCTCTTTCGGATTGTAGCCGCAGGAGGAGAGAAAGAACAGGCCTGTTAAAGCGGTCAGTATTACCAGTGACACTTTTTGCATGTTTGGGGTGACTCCCTGCGAAACTTGTTCTGAATACTCCGCCAGTTCTTCGGATGAGGGCTGATCGCAAGTCCGCTCTTCGCGGAATGGCAGTCGGTACAGGCATCCCCGTTGGGGTGGCAGGCCTGGCAGGTCTTTAATGACCTGCGGGCCTCACGTGCATGCCCGGCACTCCACTCCGTCGATGAGAGGGCTCCCCCGGGATGGCAGTCCTGGCATTGGTCCTGGGTAAACCCTGCGTGATCGGGAACGCCGCTGCCGGCAATCATCAGCTCCCAGCTCTTCTGGTGGGAAATGATCTGACGGCCGGGAAACCGGGCACGGTAGCTGCTGTGGCAATCGCTGCAAAATTCCTTTGCGTGGCAGGTATAACAGTCATTTATCCTCGCGGCCGTGGCTTTCAGGGGATGGACCACGAGAAAATTGGACGTATGGCTTCGGGGCACACTGTTGGAACGTACCGTTCTTTTGGTCAGGTCGGTGTTCAGATCCCCGCCCTGGTGGCACCCTACGCAAAAAGATAAATCGTGGCAGCTTCTGCACTGCGCTCCAGATGCCTGGGAATCCGGACCATGCTGTTTTACCCATAGCGGGGTATGTGTCCTGGACGGACCAAGCGGGGTGTCGGCCAGGTAGTCCTCATCATGGCATGAAGTACAGGACGATACGGCTGGTATGATATCCGACGCGCCCTTTTCATGGCATCGGGTGCACTCCGTAATTCCGTTATCCCCGTGGACCTTGTGGGAAAAACGCATGGCCCAAAGCGGCGTTGAGACGATGAGTCCCACCAGAAAGACAACGGCACCAATTACAACTACCGGCTTAAACCTGGGAAAATTCATGGGATACTACCCCTTGACAATCTCGTAAAAAAATCCATTCGTGGCTTTTTACTCCACGGAAAGCGAAAAGTGTCATTTTCGCCTTAAATCCCGAAAGAGAGGGACAGGTGTCCCGACCAGACGGGTTTATCCATAATATCATCGCCGGTCTGTTCCAGCCTGACATTTACATCGGTACCCGAGGTCGGCGACCATCTGCAGCCGATGTACGCGTTATGGCTGTCAACGGCTTCCACACCCGGATGGATGGTCCTGCTGGCGTTCCCGCCCAATCCAAGATCAAACCCCGGGAGGACGGCCGCCGAATAATCGAACCCCAGTTCCTTCAGGTCCCCCTCCGAACCGCTATACTGTGTATAGTCGGTGGAGATATGGGACCGTCCCGGAGACCAGCGCCCCCCGATGGTATATCTCTTCCCGCTGCCGCTTTCGTAATGCTCGTCCGACAACTTCCAGATATATCGCACCTTCGGGGCAGGCGTAAAGAGGATGGAAAATGAGAATGCCTCGGCCTCATCCACGGCGAAAGCGCTGTAGATCGAATCGGACTCGAACAACGGCTGGTTCTGGGAATACTCGAGGGTCAGCGTGACGAGGTCCGGAAAAAACAACCGCGTGCCTATGACGGTCTCATATAGGGCATCGGACATCAGGTCGTAGTTCATGTTGACGTAAGCCTTGGTGAACCTGAACCATGAGTAGTCCCAGTCCAGGGCCACCTGTTCAGTGAGCAACTCCCCCCCATCAAAGGTCCTGGCGTAATCGAGAGCCAGGACCATTCCGCCGGTAATCCTGTAGTCCACACCCAGGCCGAAGGTGGCTTCATTGTCGGGGTCGAGACTTTCAACGTCCGACATGGCTCCCAGACGTGTATTGAAGGTGAAATCGCCGGAATCAAGGTTGAGGGAAAAGCCGTCAATAAGGTAGAGGTTGGTAGGAACGCTCACCATCTGGCGACCGAGAACCAGGGACGCGCTGCCATCCTTCCTGGCGAGGGTCAGGGCGAGGGAGTACAGCCTGTTTAATTGGCCGTCGCCGGGCTCCACTTCATCCTTTAGGTCGGTAACCCGGCCTGAACCTTCCATATTAACGTCCAGCCCGTTCCATTGACCCTGGGTGTTGAGCCTGAAATACTGGGAGGCGGACGAGTTGAAGGTTCCGTCACTTTCGTCCCAACCGTCCAGGGAAGTCACCGCTGAACCTGAGATACCTGCCGCCGCTAACTGCGGGAGCAGGAGGACCAGACCCGCAAGTAAAAGAACCAGCAGGGAACTTTTACGTCGAAAGTTCAAGAAATAAAGCCCCATTCTCCTCGGGATACTTTGGCAGCATCCGTTTCCTTCACGTCCCGGTCAAACCCATTCCGGCGGAAAACGGCTTACGCCCCCAAACAGGTTCATCAAGGTTTACAACAGGGCTTATTGGTTGTCAAAAGGTTTAATGGCGGGTGCGGTTTACCATGTCGAGGGAAAAGATCCTGCCGGGCTGAAGGGAAGGTTCCTTGCTCTGTCCTTCGGATATCTCGCTGGCAAGATCATACAGAACGTGTGCCGGTTCATCGGTTTCAAAAAAAGTGGCCAGGTAGAATGAAATGGTCATCAGGCGATAGATAGCGTCTTCAACGATCTCGGCGGATCTGATTGCGTTGTCGGAGACATTCACCTCCCCCATAGCCCAATTGAAATATTTGTCCAGGTCTGTTTTTACCTCGGCAAGATAGGTTGAGATCTCGTTCGCCAGTTCTTCCTGAAATTTATCTTTCAAGGGGCTTCCTCCTTATCTCTAAACATCCCCCCTGATATAGTTAAACGCCGGTTCTGTCAAGGACCTTCGGTTCCCTTACCTGTCCTTTTTTCACCGTGCTCCATCCGGTCCGGACATGGTTGAGCTTTCATCACGTGCCTTTCATGCAGCCCGCAGTAAATGGCTGTAAAGGTCATGCATGATCTTGCCCCGTCCATCTCCTCCTTTGCACTGGAGGCGTAAATGCATTTCAGATCACAGAACTTCATTTTCGTCCTTGTCCATAAGGGTCAGGTTGGCACCGTCCTCCCTTGACAACAGTTCCAGATTTGTCCTCTCGTCCTCCCACACCGTCCATTCCTCCTGCTCCCCGGATGTTGTGCCGTAATACCCGTGAATTTTCTCCAATAGTTTTGATAGACCACCGGTTCGTGGATGGAAAAAACCTATCCTGTGAACCTTTCCCTCCAATACGCCGGCCATAAGATTGATCCTGCTGTGGCCGAAGAGCCTTTC
>JAADHJ010000024.1 GCA_013151915.1 Deltaproteobacteria bacterium | reverse complement strand
TTTCCCGGGTTCCAGGTTCCGCCCTCACGTTTCAATCAACATCCCCTTGGTGGACGGAACCCCTTTAACCCTCGGGTCAACACTGACCGCCTGGTCCAGGGTTTTGGAGAAAGCCTTGTATATCGCCTCGGCCACATGGTGGCGGTTGCGTCCCGAATCGACCCTGATGTGCATGTTGGCCCCGGCGTTATTGCAGAACGCCTGAAAGAACTCAGGAAGAAGCTCCATGGAGAAATCCCCCATCCCCCCGTCGAGAGTCGGGATTGAAAAGGAGAGGTAGGGGCGCCCCCCAAGGTCCAGGGCGACGGTGGCGAGGGTCTCGTCCATGGGGAGGATAGCCCACCCGTAACGCCGTATGCCCTCACCAGAGCCCAGCGCCTGTCGGACCGCCTGCCCCAGGCATATCCCCACATCCTCGACGGTGTGATGGGCGTCCACGTCAAGGTCCCCGTCGGCCCGAACCCTGAGATCAAACAGCCCGTGACGGGCGACCAGCTCCAGCATGTGGTCTAAAAACGGCACCCCGGTGCTCACCTCGGACAGGCCGCTTCCGTCCAGCGATATAGACAGTTCGACCCTGGTCTCCTTTGTTTCCCTCTGGACCTCACCGCGTCTCATCCCCGGTCTCCTTCCCGAAAAAAGTCCTTCACCTTTTCAGCCAACATATCGTTCTGGGCCCTGGTCCCAATGGTCACCCTCAATGCGTCGCCGGTCACCTGGTTTCCGGCAATAAACTTTACCACAATGTCATGCAGTTTCAAAAAGGTCCACAGGGCTTCCTCCCTGTCGCCTGCCCGGACAAAAAGGAAATTGGCCCGGGATGGAAAGACCTCGAGTCCACACTCCTTCAGGATTCCGGCCACTCGAACCCTTTCCTTGACCACGGTGGAGATCTGCTCCCTGATGCCGGTAAATTCTTCCAGGATGACCTCTGCGGCCGCCTGAGTGAAGGCGTTGACGTTGAAGGGGGACCGGACCTTGTTAATCTCCCCGATGAGGGATGGATTCGCCACCAGGAATCCGCATCGCAGGGCGGCGGCCCCCACCTTGGAAAGAGTCCGGAGGACGGCGAGATTCCCGTAATCCCCAATCCTCGATGCCCACGAATTTTCCTCGGAAAAATCCCCGTAGGCCTCGTCAACCACCACCAGCCCCCGGCTGGCTCCCAGGATGGCATCTATGTCCTCTTTGCCGAAAAATGACCCTGTAGGGTTGTTGGGGTTGCTCAAAAAGATGATGCCCGGATCGGTCCCGGCGATTTCCGACAGGAACGCGGCCCGGTCGAGGGTAAGGTCACGTTGAAGGGGAACACCCGCCACATCGTACCCTGCGGCCCTTGCGGCGATTGAGTACATGGAGAAGGTGGGGACAGGTATGAGTATCCTGGGGCGCGACGTGTCCCGTGTATTTCTGAAGGTCCACAGGATAAGAGAGATAAGCTCGTCGGAACCGTTGCCGGCCAGGACCTCCTCCGGGCCGCACCCGAAAAGGCATGAAAAGGCTTCCCTCGGGCGACGGGACGAGGGGTCGGGATATCGGTTCGATAAGACCTGCCTGAATGCAGAATCAACTTTCGTCTGCACATCGGGGGGAAGGGGAAACGGACTTTCGTTGGCGTCAAGCCTGATCCCGAAACCACCTTCGGGTGGACGATAGGCCGACAGGTCCCGTATTTCCCGGGGGACAAGGTCTTTGATCATCTTTCCCATTTTCTCATCGCCCCGGGATCGATGCGCAGGTCAACAGCCCTTGCGTGGGCCTCCAGGCCCTCGAGGCGCGCCAAATCTGCTACCTGTGATGCCATCTCCTTCAGGGCCTCACGGGAAAAACGGATAATGCTGCTCTTTTTGATGAAGTCGTAGGTTCCCAGTGGAGAGAAGAAGCGCGCCGTCCCGCCGGTGGGAAGTACGTGGTTGGGCCCGGCCATGTAGTCCCCAAGCGCCTCGGGGGTATATTGACCCATGAAAATGGCCCCGGCGCATGTGACCTTTTCCAGGACCGAATCGGGGTCTTCAACAACCAGTTCCAGGTGTTCCGGGGCCAACCGGTTGACCACGCTTACACCCTCTTGAAGATTCGGCACAAGGATCAGGCACCCATTGTTCTCAATGGCCTGCGCGGCGATCTCTTTTCTGGGGAGACAGGCCATCTGACTGGAGATCTCGCCGACCACAGCTTCAATCACCGCCCGGTCATCCGTTACGAGAATGGGGTAGGTCAGCGGGTCGTGTTCCGCCTGGGACAGGAGATCCGCCGCCACCAGCACCGGATTCGCCTTCCCGTCGGCCAGCACGATGATTTCGCTTGGGCCTGCTATCATATCGATATCAACCACCCCGAAAACAACTTTCTTGGCCATGGCTACGTATATGTTCCCCGGCCCGACAATCTTGTCCACCTTCGGAATTGTTTTCGTCCCGAAGGCCAGGGCCGCCACCGCCTGGGCTCCGCCCACCCGAAACACCCTGTCCACCCCAACGATTGCAGCAGCAGCCAGGACAACCCCGTTGGTTTTTCCCATGGGCGTAGGGACGACCATAACGAGCTCCTCAACACCCGCTACCTTAGCGGGGATTGCATTCATCAGGACAGAGGAGGGATATGCCGCCGTCCCTCCAGGCACGTAAAGACCTACTTTTCCTATGGGGGTGACCTTCTGGCCGAGGGTGACCCCGGGTTTTGGCTCATAGGTCCAGGTGCTTTCCTTCTGGCGGGAGTGAAAATCTCTGATGGCGGATGCGGCTGTCTCCAGAAGTCCGTGTTCCTCAGCGGACAATGCGTCCAGGGCACGGGCCAGTTCGTCCCGCCCGATCTCCATGCCGGAAGTCCCGAGATCCACCTTGTCGAACCTCTCCGTGTACTTGATGAGGGCCGCGTCACCGTGAATCCGGACATCCTCCACAATATCGTTGACCCGGGCCATGATTCCTTCGGGGATGTCCTGACCCCGACGCTCCAGGGATTGGATGGCTGCCTCATAGCCCGGCTTCCCATAATGAACAATTCTCATTTCGACACCACTTTTCTCATCGCCTCGATCAACGGCACAATACGATCCGAGCGCGTCTTGAAGCTGGCCCTGTTGACCACAAGCCGGGCTGTAACCTGCATCACCTCCTCAACCTCCACCAGGTTGTTCTGCCGAAGCGTCTCCCCGGTGGAGACGAGGTCCACGATCCGGTCGGCAAGGTTCACCATTGGGGCCAATTCTATTGAACCGTAAAGCGGAATAATCTCCACCTGCTCGCCTTTCCTTGCAAAATGATCCATGGTGATCTTTGGAAAACCCGTGGCAACCCGGATGTGGCCCCACCCTGTTGGGTCCATCACGGCGGCGGCCGGTTTGGCCAACACGATCCTGCAGAAGCCGAATCCGAGGTCGATGGGTTCCAGGAGATCCTTTCCGACCTCCATAAGTACGTCCTTTCCCACAATTCCCATGTCTGCGGCCCCATACTCAACGTAGGTCGGCAGGTCCTTATCCCTAACGATAAGAAACCTCACCGATCCATCTGCCGACGGGAAAAGAAGCTTCCGGGACCCGTCCAGAGACTCCTTAACGGTCAAGCCGATGCCCGAAAAGAGCTCCATGCATTCGGGCAGTAGCCGTCCTTTGGGAATGGCGATGGTAATGGCATTCTTATCCACGGGTTCTCCAGATCCTGGCGCCTATGGCGGACAATTTCCTGTCCAGATTCTCATATCCCCGGTCCAGATGATAGACACGGGATATCTCCGTCACCCCCTTGCGGCTCGCCAGGCCCGCGAGCACCAGGGAGGCGCTGGCCCGAAGGTCCGTTGCCATTACCGGGGCACCGGAAAGACGGGGCACCCCTTTAATGACGGCCCTTCTCTCAGAGAGGGTAATGTCGGCACCCATGCGGCAAAGTTCAGGCACATGCATGAACCGTTGTTCGAAAATCGCCTCGGTGATGGTGGAAAGGCCCCTGGCCACCGACATGAGGACCATGAACTGCGCCTGCATGTCCGTGGGAAACCCGGGGTAGGGGTCTGTCCTGATATCCACCGCCCTTATATCCCTCGCACAGCTCGCGCGTATCCAGTCCTTCCCCTCCTGTATCTCCAGGCCCGCCTTCCCGAGCCTGTCAATCAGTGCTCTGAGATGATCCGGAACACACCCTTTGATGGTGATATTACCATGAGTCACCCCGGCTGCAACGAGATAGGTCCCGGCCTCAATGCGATCAGGCAGCACCCGGTATCGGACCGGCGACAGGGCCGCGACCCCCTGAATTTCGATGACACCGGTTCCCGCTCCGCTGATCCTTGCGCCCATGGCGTTCAGGGCGTTGACCAGATCCACCACCTCCGGCTCTCGTGCGGCATTAACCAGAGTGGTCTTTCCCTCCGCCAGCACGGCAGCCATGACGAGGTTTTCAGTTCCGGTAACGGTGGGCGCTTCGAAGACCACCTTGGCCCCCACGAGCTTATCAGCCTCGGCCACTACGTATCCGTGCTCCAGGCTGATGGTGGCGCCCAAGGCCTCGAGTCCGGCCAGGTGGCGGTTGATTGGGCGGGCACCTATGGCGCACCCACCCGGTTGAGAAACTCTGGCCTTCCCGAAGCGGGCGAGGAGAGGGCCAAGAACCAGGACAGAGGCCCGCATTGTCTTAACCAGATCGTAGGGGGCCTCCCACCGTGACGCACGGGATGAATCCAGGGACAGGGTCCCATTACCCTCGCAGGTGACGCCGAGATGCTCAAGGAGCCGGATCATGGTATGAACGTCCCTTAAACCAGGGATGTTTTCAAGGATCATCTCCCCTGGGACAAGAAGACATGCCGCCATGAGCGGGAGCGCCGCGTTCTTCGCTCCGCTGACAGGCACTTCCCCCCGGAGGGTGGCTCCGCCCTCGACAATCATTCTTTCAGGCAACGGCTTTCCTCCCAATGACAACCCGCGATGTACCTCCGAGGTCGGGAACCGTCCGGATGGTGTAAAAGCCGGCTCGATCAAATATTTCCGAAACCTCCCCATCCATTCCCCAGCCGACTTCCACCATAATAGATCCGTTGGGCCTGAGGGTTTCCATGGCAATCCGGGCAATGGGCCCGTAGAAATCCGTTCCCTTCGGTCCGGCGATCAGGGCAATTGCGGGGTCGCCGTTCTGCACCTCGGCAGGCAGGGACTCAAATTCAGATTCAGGGATATATGGAGGGTTGGAAACAACCAGGTCAAACCTTTGAGGAGCGGATATAGCGTCCCCCAGATCCGAGCAGCACAGATACACGCGGCCACCGACCCCATTGTTACGGGCGTTTTGTGAGGCTACAGCCAGGGCCCCGGGGCTGATGTCCAGGGCTATGGTTCTGCTGGCAGGCACAAGTGATGCCAGTGCCACGGCGATGGCCCCTGAACCGGTGCCGATATCAAGGACACGGCTGTTCCCACCCAGCGCCTGGAGATAGTCTGCCGCCATGCTGACGAGGGTTTCCGTTTCCGGCCGCGGGGTAAGTACATCCCGGCTGACTTTGAAGGGGAGGGAATAGAATTCACGGTACCCGACAATGCGGCTTACAGGCATCCTCCCGCACCGCTGCGAAATAAAATTTCCATACAGATGGAGCTCCTCCGCCCCGATGGGTTCATCCCCTTCCATAATAACGCGGTCCGGTTCCATGCCGGCCGCAAAACCGAGGAGTACTGCAGCATCAAGGGTCGGATTGGATACGCCGGCTTCGGACAAGGCCTTTGCCCCCGATCGGAAGGCTTCCCGGCGGGAGCAGCCCTGTACACCTGTCTTGATAAGTTCAGCGTTGTCCACGGTCATTCAGGCCACTTCCATGGATTTAAGGTGTTCAGCCTGATCGGAAGCAACCAGTGCCTGGGTGACCTCGTCAAGGTCTCCATCCATGATCGCCTCCAATCGATAAAGTGTCAGATTGATGCGGTGATCCGTGACACGGCCTTGGGGAAAGTTGTAGGTCCTGATGCGTTCGCTGCGGTCCCCGGATCCCACCATGCTCCGCCGAACCCCGTCCTGCTCCGCCCGCTGTTCGTCCTGTTTGACCTTGAAGATCCTGGCCTTGAGAATCTTCATGGCCTTGGCCTTGTTCTTATGCTGAGACTTCTCATCCTGGCAGGAGACCACGATTCCTGTGGGAAGGTGGGTCAGGCGAACCGCTGAATCGGTGGTATTTACGCACTGCCCGCCGCATCCGGTGGCCCGAAAAACGTCCACTCTGACATCCTCAGGGTTGATCTGGACCTCCACATCCTCGGCTTCAGGCATAATGGCCACACTGACGGCGGAGGTGTGGATCCGGCCGCTGGATTCCGTCTCCGGAACCCTTTGGACCCGGTGGACGCCGCCCTCGAATTTAAGAACACTGTAGACTCTGCTGCCCTTGAAAAGGAGGATAATCTCCCGAAAACCGCCCAGTTCCGTGGGACTGGAGCTTAATGTTTCCACGGACCAGCCTTTTTGTTCCGCATATCGGATGTACATGCGCATCAGATCGGCCACGAAGAGGGATGCCTCGTCCCCGCCGGTGCCGGCCCGGATCTCCAGAAGGATGTTCTTCTCATCGAGAGGATCCTTTGGAATCAGGAGGCGTTTAAGCCGACCCTGGAGGTCAGCCATCTCTCCGGCCAGACCATTCTTCTCCTCTCTGGCCAGGGCGACCATGTCCGAGTCCTTTTCCTCCCTGATCATCCCCTCAACCTCGGCAAGCTGCTCATGGAGGGACCTGTATCTCCTGTATGCCTCCACGATGGGTGTGAGGTCGGAGTGCTCCTTGGAATAAACCCTCAGATTGTCCAGACTGGCGACAATCCCGGGATCGCTGAGCATTCTGCCCAGTTCCTCGTATTTTTTCTCTATTTCCGCAAGGCGACTCATCAACCGGTCCATCAGCCATCAGCTCCTTCTTCAATTATAGCCTCTTTAAGGGCAGTCAGGGCAACCTCAAGCTGATCGTCGGTGGGCTCTCTGGTTGTAAGTCTCTGCAGCATGAGACCGGGGAGAAGAAACACCCGGAAGGCCGCCCGATTCCTGTACCGATCCCCAACCCTCAACAACTCGTAGGAAAGCCCCGCAATGATCGGCAGCAGCCCGATCCGCGCAAACCCCTTCCCCCAGAATGGCCAGGCATGTGGTATCTGGGCAAAGACCAGTATGGATAACACCATAACGATGAGCAGAAAACTGGTCCCGCAGCGAGGGTGCATCGGGCTGTACTTTCTGGCATTGTCGACCGTCAGATCATCCCCCGCCTCCATGGCATATATGCTCTTGTGTTCAGCGCCGTGGTACTGAAAGATTCTTTTTACGTCTTTGATCAGGGTTATGGATGCGAGATAGAGGAGAAACACCCCCAGTCTGAGGATGCCGTCCATAAGGTTGAATCCCCATCGTCCCTCTATCCAGTCGACATGTCCCTGCAAAAGACGGGTCATCCAAAGGGGCAACAGGATAAAAAGCACGATAGCCAGCCCTAAGGCCCCGGCCATGGTCCCCGCCATGGCCCACGGTCCGATTTCTCCTTCATCCTCATCAAGGGCCTGTTGCGCACTGAAGTTAAGCGCCTTTATACCCAGGACGACCGTCCCAAAGAGTGATACCGTGCCGCGGACAAAGGGGAGCTTCAGGGAAGGGAATCGATCCGACAGGAGGTGCAACCTCTGGGCCTTGACGACAATCTCCCCCGATGGGCGGCGAACCGCCACCGTCATGACCTTGGGGGCACGCATCATCACCCCTTCGATAACGGCCTGACCACCTATTTTATGATCTTTTTGATGCAGCATTTTTCACCGGACTGTCGACCCATGCCCCACATCCGGACACATGGGTTGCAATGGTTATTAAACGGGGTCTTGAGCCTTGGGGCTCGGGGCTGTTTTCAGGGCCCTGTATCTGGCCTTGACCTCCTTGATCCTTCCGCATGTCATGTCCCCCTCCGGGCATGGCCCCCCGATGCACGATGGGCCCGAATCGGCGAAAAGCGACGGGGCCACATCCCGGACCAGGCCGACCATCCTCTCGGCCACACCACGGATTTCCCATTGGGCCCTTTCACAGCAGCGAATGCGGAAAAAATGCCGCAGCTCCCTCGCGTTCATGGTTACAATAATCTTCGTCTGGGCAGCCGATGGAAAAAGATATCTGGCATCTTCCGCAGGGATACCACCCTCACACATGTCCCTGTAAATGGAGAAAGCCTCCCTGCAGTGTTCAAGATACCGCCGGTAAAATCCCCTGTCCCGTCTGATGGATTCAGGCACTACAACCTCAAGGGAGTCCTTGAACTCAACGTATCGCTGGCTCTGCTGGGAATAGGATGCCAGCCGGTGGCGAACCAGTTGGTGGGTCATGACCCGGGAAACACCCTCTATTCCGAAGGTGAAGGACGCATGTTCCAGAACGGAGTGGTGTCCGAGGGATATGACTTTGCGCAGAAGGACCGACAGGTCCTTTCCCGCCAGAGAACTGTCAAGCTCCAGGATGCTCCGTGGCGAATAGCAGAGCCTGATGGCCCGCGCGACAGCCTTTTCAGGGTCGGGGGTGTGGGAAAGCAGACAAACCTGTATGGTCACGGCGCGCTATTTCTGACCGTAGCGCCTCTTGAACTTCTCGACGCGGCCGGCGGCGTCCACGAGCTTCTGCTTTCCAGTGTAGAAGGGGTGACAGTTGGAGCAGATATCTATGTTCCTGCTGTCGATGACTGATCTCGTCCTGTACTCCGCTCCACAGGCGCAGGAAAATGTCATCTCCTTATATTCCGGATGGATGTCTTTTTTCATGACTTTTTTTCCTCCCAATTCCAGGGAAAACACCCCTGGCAAGCGGATCTTTTTACCATAATTTACCCATCAGGGCAAATATGTTATGGGGTCCTCTATTTGTCCATCATGTCGTAGAATTCCTGATTATCCTTCGTTCCCTGAAGCTTGTCCAGCAGGAATTCCATGCTGTCGATGGTGTTCATCGGGGCCAGAACCTTATGCAGCACCCAGATTCTGTTGAGAATATCCGGGGCAACGATGAGTTCCTCTTTTCTGGTTCCGGATCGGCTGGCATCGATAGCCGGAAAGATCCTCTTCTCGACAAGCCGCCTGTCAAGATGAAGTTCCATGTTTCCGGTTCCCTTGAACTCCTCGAAAATGACCTCGTCCATTCTGCTCCCGGTATCCACAAGCGCGGTGGCGATTATGGTCAGGCTGCCTCCCTGCTCGATATTCCTGGCGGCACCGAAGAACCTTTTGGGCCGGTGCAGAGCATTGGAATCAACACCGCCGGACAACACCTTTCCGCTTGGGGGCGACACCGTGTTGTAGGCCCTGGCAAGGCGGGTAATACTGTCTAACAGAATCACAACGTCCTTCTGGTGTTCAACCAGCCTTCTGGCTTTTTCGATGACCATTTCGGCTACCTGGATATGCCGGGTGGGCGGCTCATCGAAAGTTGAGGAGATGACCTCTCCCTTGACGGATCGCTGCATGTCCGTCACTTCCTCGGGTCTTTCATCAATGAGGAGAACGATCAGAAAAATTTCAGGGTGGTTGATGCTGATGCTGTTGGCGATGTTCTGCAGAAGCATCGTCTTACCGGTACGGGGGGGCGCCACAATAAGCCCCCGCTGACCTTTGCCTATGGGGGTGATAATATCCATCACCCTGCTGGAATAGTTCTTGATATCGTCGGTCTCAAGCGTGATCCTCTCCTCGGGGTAAAGGGGCGTGAGATTGTCGAAGAGGATCTTCCCGCGGGAGGCCTCGGGCGGCTCAAAGTTGAGGCTCTCGACCTTCAGGAGGGCGAAATATCGCTCCCCTTCCTTTGGGGGTCTGATCTCGCCGGTAACGGTATCCCCGGTCCTCATGTTGAAACGCCTGATCTGGGAAGGGGAAACGTATATATCGTCCGGACCGGGTAGGTAGTTTGAGTCGGGTGAGCGAAGAAATCCGAAACCATCCGGCAGTATCTCCAGCACCCCGCTTCCGTAAATGGATTTTTTCTGATGGGCCTGGGATTGCAGGATTGCAAAGATGAGGTCCTGTTTCCTCATACTGCCGGCGCCTTCGATTTTGAATTCTTTAGCTGCCATCTTGGTCAGCTCACTGATGGATTTTTCCTTCAGTTCCGTCAAGTCCATAGATTTACTACTCCTTGGGTCATCATTTTTTTGTGCTTTTTTAGGCATGGCAGGTGGCTCTTCAGATATGGCAGGTGGTATCGCCGGTATTTGTGGGATTGAGTTGTTCGATAAGTCCTCAGGTAAACAGTTTTGAAACGCCCATCAGTTGGGCAATTGAAATTCAATCTTAAATGCCGGGGTCAGCGGGCTTCGTCACCGGGATACACATGAAAGGCTTGTTTTTTGGATAAGGCTCCTGAATTCAGGATTGGACTCAGGAAACTTAACTGTAAGGAAACGAGATGTCAACCCCCAACAGACAATCTATCGGAAGCCTCACTCCGCCCTGAAAGAGTTCCCCCCCAGTCGCCTGGCCTCTCTGAGCGCATTTTCAGTCCTCTGTATTATGGCCTTTTCACCCTCTCCATGGATGTATGTCGAGATCCCGATGCTTAAACTCACCGGAGGATCTCCTCTCTTCGGCAGGGCGTCCATATCGGCAAGTATCAGTTTGGCGATCTTTTTGGCGGCATCCTCATCCTCCCCAACGAGGAGTATGTGCCATTTGGGTCCTATGCGACAGGGCACATCCAGATTGCAGAGTCTATCCAGTATGATTTCGGAAATCTCCATCAGCAACTGGTCGCTTTTGACGTGGCCGTACATCGAATTGTATTCCCTGAACCGGTTGAGGCGAACCTCCATGAGAGAAATGTCGTAATCGACCTTTTCGGCATGGTTTATCTCTCGGTCAAGCTGTTCATGCCAATATTTGAAGCTGCACAGGTTCGTCAGGGGATCGACCCCGGAGAGTGTCACCAACCTGTCACTCATCTGGCCGTCATCCATAATCAACGCGAACAGGGCCGCCAGGTCAACCATGACGTTTTGCGTCTTCTCCGAAAAGGTGTCGGTGCCCGAACAGGACAGGTAAAGGATACCGATGTTTTTCCCTCGTATGCCCATGGGAACCGCCAGAAATGATCCGTAGGGATGCTCGAAGGTATGGGTCTTTGCCTCGTCTTTCTTTTCGCCGGAGATAACGAGAAGGGGCTGTTTAAGGTATGCGGCCTCAGTCAGGAAACCCTCAAAGGGTCTCCGGTGAAATTCCTTTATGAAGGCATTGCTCCACCCCTTGGAGATAAGCACCTTGTGCCGGCCCCTGGCAGGGTCCAGCAGGATAATGGCACAGGCCAGGCATTCGAAGGAATCCTTGACCCGCTGAAGGGCAAAACTCAGAACCTCCTCGCTGGTCAAAGACGTGTTGAGCTTTTTCAGGATGCTGCGAATCAGATTCAGCTCATTCTGTGGGCTCAATTTTCCCTCCTCCCGTCGGACAAACCGGGGCTTTTTCTTCCCATGGCTGCGGGTTGACCCGCGATCAAAAACAGTTTCCAGAATACCTGGCAGACAGAAACCCGGCACTGAAAATTATATCAAAAAACTCTGGTTTTCAAAAGGCTATTGCTATTGCCGGGCTTTATCCTGCGGCAGAAGGGCATCCATAATGACGGCGACCTGCTTTCTTGTTTCCTCGATACTCCCGCCATTGTCCACGATGAAGTCCGCCAGCCGGATCCGCTCATCATCCGTCGCCTGATTACGCATCCTGGCCAGGGCATCGGCCCTTGAATACCTTCCTGAGGAAACAAGCCTGTCTAGTTTTAGCTCTTCCGGGGCGGTGACTGCGAGGATAGCCCTGTAGCCGGCCCGGCCTTTCCCTTCCGCGAGAAGGGGGATTTCCATGGCAACGACGGCGTCCGGACACTTCCGGAAGAGATCCTGGATAATACGGGCCTCCTCCGCCCGGATAAGGGGATGGAGGATGCTTTCCAGCTTTTTCCTTGCAGTCTGATCGGAGAAGACAAGGGAGGCCATTGTTTCGCGTTTCAGGTGTTCTTCCCCGTCAAAAAAAGAGGGGCCGAAGGCGGCTCTGATTCTTTTCGCCCCTTCCGTTCCGGGTTCGACGGCCCGGCGGGCGATTTCATCTGCGTCAACCCCTACGGCGCCCATCTCCTCAAAAAGCCGCCGCACAGTGGACTTGCCTGACCCGAGTCCGCCGGTAATTGCAATAACGATCATGCCGCCTTTCCTACTGGACATTTATACCCGATTTTACTATCAATCCAGTTCCACCAGTGCCATTAAGATGACCTCGTAAAAAGTCTTTGCGAGTCCATCAATTAACGTCCTTATCCTATATCCTACACAAAGGGGGTCTGGAATTGAAGTCGAGAACGAAAGATATCGTCCTTGTAGCCCTGACGGTGGCACTGACCTCGGCCGGGGCGTACCTTCGCATCCCCATAGGTCCGGTGCCCATTACTCTTCAGACCTTTTTCGTCCTTCTTTCAGGCGCGGTCCTCGGCCCTTTGCTGGGGGCAACGGCCATGTTCGCCTATTTAGTTCTCGGGCTGGCCGGCCTTCCCGTCTTCACCTCAGGGGGAGGCCCCCAATACATTCTCTCGCCCACCTTCGGATTCCTCCTGTCGTTTCCATTGGCATCGGCCGTCGTGGGGCTCGTTCTCAGGGGCGAAGGTCCAAAAGTCCATCGGCGCAGGATTGGAGCGGCCATGTTTCTCGGGACCTTTTTGATCTACCTCGTGGGGGTGCCTTATCTGGGCCTTAACCTGAAGTGGATCCAACATAAGGAGGTGGGCACCAGGGCCGTTATAATGATGGGTATGATCCCGTTTCTCCCCGGGGACCTTCTCAAGATCCTCTTTGGGACTTGGGTGGTTCCACCAATCCTGAGGGTTATAAAGGACCTGCGCCCCTGATATGTCGGGGACTATTCCCGTTTACCGCCCTCCGAAGAACTCATTGCTGAAGAACCGGTAGATCTCGGCGAGAAACCCGGTGTAGTAGTTCACAAGGATCAGGAAGACCAGGCCAACCATCAGTGAACAGTAAAAAATGATGAGCGCCTCACCACGGCCGGCGCCGATCCTGGGGGCGAGAAAACGATGGACGAATATCCAGAGCAGACTCGACAGGAAGACAAGGTATCCTATGAAGAAACCGAAGGTCAGAAAATAGAGCATGGGCCGGAAAATACAGCCTGGTTACACCAGGCCGAAAGAAATGGTCGGGATGGCGGGATTTGAACCCGCGGCCTCATGGTCCCGAACCATGCGCGCTACCAAGCTGCGCCACATCCCGATTCTGAATTCCGCGCTTTCAGGGAGGCGGCTCCCCTCGAAGAAGACAGATTATTATAACCGGAAGGCTTGAAAAGTCAAAAGAGAACGGGCGTTAAAAAACACCCCTGAACAAGGGGTGTTTTTAAAAACGATATGCGCCCTGCCGGGTCATCTTCTGCCCGCTACCTGAACCCTGGTTACCGCTTTTTCCAGACGAGCCTTGGCCTTCTCGTACATGGGATCCTCCCCACCGGCAGTGATAATCTGCTCGGCCTGCTCTTTGTCCAGTTGGGCTCTATTAAGATCGATATCCGTGGCCCTCTCGGCGGTCTCGGCCAGGACCATAACCCTGTTGGAAGCCACCTCCACGTATCCCCAGGAGACGGCCAGATGTTCCGTCTGGTCTGCGGTCCGATAGTTCATCTCCCCAACCTTCAGTGCGGTAAGGAAGGGAACGTGCCCCGGCAGAACCCCGAACTCGCCCTCAATTCCGGGAAGAACCACCTCATCCACCTCGGAGGATACAACAACCCGGTCCGGTGTGACCACCTCGAGAAACAGTTTGTTTTTGCTCGGCTCGGCCATGGCGTTGGATCAGGCGGACTCGGCCATTTTCTGGCCCTGTTCTCTGGCCTCTTCAATGGTGCCAACCATGTAGAATGCCTGCTCGGGAAGGTCGTCATGCTGTCCGGCGACAATCTCCTTGAATCCCCTGATGGTATCCTCCAATTTGACGTATTTCCCGGGGGTTCCGGTAAACTGCTCGGCCACGAAGAACGGTTGAGAGAGAAACCTCTGTATCTTTCTTGCCCGGGAGACAATCACTTTGTCATCCTCTGAAAGTTCGTCCATGCCCAGAATGGCTATGATATCCTGGAGGTCCTTATATTTCTGCAGGATCAACTGGACGTCCTGCGCCACCTGGTAGTGCTCCTCACCAACGATCCTGGGATCAAGGACCCTGGAGGTGGAATCGAGGGGATCCACAGCAGGATAGATGCCCAGTTCCACGATCTGTCTTGAAAGGACCGTAGTGGCATCAAGGTGGCTGAAGGCCGTGGCCGGAGCCGGATCGGTAAGGTCGTCGGCGGGAACATATATGGCCTGCACCGAGGTAATGGAACCTTTCTTGGTGGATGTGATGCGTTCCTGAAGTTCGCCCATCTCGGTGGCCAGGGTCGGCTGGTAGCCCACCGCGCTTGGGATTCGCCCCAGAAGAGCGGAAACCTCGGACCCGGCCTGGGTAAAGCGGAAGATGTTGTCCACGAAGAGCAGCACGTCCTGCCCTTCCTCGTCCCGGAAGTACTCAGCGGCGGTCAGACCTGAAAGACCGACCCTCAGACGGGCCCCTGGAGGTTCGTTCATCTGTCCGTAGACCAGGATGGCCTTATCCAGAACCTTCGATTCCTTCATCTCAAGCCAGAGATCGTTTCCCTCACGGGTTCGCTCTCCCACACCGGAAAAGACGGAGAATCCACCGTGCTCGATGGCGATGTTGTGAATAAGCTCCATGATGATAACCGTCTTCCCAACGCCGGCGCCTCCGAACAGCCCGATCTTTCCGCCCTTGGGATAGGGCTCCAGGAGATCGACGACCTTGATCCCCGTCTCAAGGATCTCATTTTCCGTGCTCTGATCCTCAAGTGAAGGGGCCTCCCGATGGATCGAATACCGGATATCGCTCTCGATGGGTCCCATCTCGTCCACCGGCTCGCCGATTACATTCATGATCCTTCCAAGGGTACCACGCCCCACGGGAACGGTGATAGGACCGCCTGTATCCTCGGCCTCCATGCCGCGAACGAGGCCGTCGGTGGCACCCATGGCCACGGTTCTCACAACGTTGTTTCCAAGATGAGCGGCGACCTCGGTGATCAGGCTGGTCTTCTGTCCCCCGTCTTCTCTCTGAATTCGAACGGCGTTATAGATGGCCGGGAGTTTGCCCGGGTGAAACTCTATGTCCACCACGGGGCCGATTATCTGGGTAATAGTGCCGATGTTCTTCACAGACTGTACCTCCTTATCCTGAGGCATATTTGGCTACCTGAACAGGTTCGGGTTTTTCGGTTTTCTCCCGGGTCCTAAGTTAGGGCCTCCGCACCGCTGACTACCTCCATAAGTTCCTTGGTGATGGCGGCCTGTCTCTGGCGATTATACAGGAGAGTGAGTTTATCTATCATATCGCTTGCGTTCTTGGATGCCGCATCCATAGCCGTCATCCGGGCCCCATGCTCGCTGGCCGCCGACTCCAGGAGCGAACGGAAAACCTGGATATTGACGTGCCTGGGGAGGAGTTCCTCGAGAATGGCATCTTCAGAGGGCTCGTAAGTGTACTCCACTATGAAGGTATCTTCGGAAATGTCCATGGGCTTTATGGGCAACAGCTGTTCGACGACGACCCGCTGCTGAATGGCCGACTTGAATTCATTATACACCATATAGACCTGATCGAACTCCTCGGTCAGGTATCCTTCCACCAGACTTTCGCCGATAGCCGCCGCTATGGGAACGGAAACGTCCGCCAGGATGTTCACGGACACCTTTCGTGTCTTTATGTTGCGCCTTTTAAAGAAGTCCATCCCTTTTCGGCCCACGATGTTCAAGGAGAATTCCCACTCGGGATGTTCCGCCATGAAACGTTCGGCCGACCGCAGGATGCTGGAATTAAAAGCTCCGCATAGCCCGCGATCAGAGGTGATGACCAGCAGTTCGACCTTTTTGGGATCGCGCGTCACGAGAAGAGGATGGGCATTGGGATTGGTCCTCAGGGCCAGGCTTGACAGGACCTCCAGCATCTTGAGGGCATAGGGCCTGGAGGCAAGAATAGAATCCTGCGCCCGGCGAAGCCGGGATGCCGCAACCATCTTCATGGCCTTGGTGATCTGCTGTGTGCTCTTTACCGAGTCAATGCGCCGGCGTATGTCCCTTAAGTTCGCCATGGTAAAACTCTCTCCCTATTCGTAGACGAACTCGTTTTTGAACTCATCGAGGGCGTTTTTCATCGTGGCCTGAAGGTCATCGTCGAGCTTTCCTTTTTCTTTGATATCCTTGAGAATGCGAGGGTGGCGGTTTTCCATAAAACGCACCATCTCCTCAGCATACTTGCCGATAACCTCCACAGGATAGTCGTCAAGATACCCGTTTGTCGCTGAGAAGATGGTCAGAACCTGCTTTTCCACCGGCATGGGAACATATTGGTCCTGTTTGAGCACCTCCACCAGTCGTTCACCGCGTGCGAGCTGCCTCTGGGTCGTCTTGTCAAGGTCGGATCCGAACTGGGCGAAAGCCGCCATTTCCCTGTACTGGGCCAATTCCAGGCGCAGTCGACCTGCGACCTGCCGCATTGCTCTGACCTGCGCCGCCCCACCTACCCGGGAGACCGAAATACCAACATTGATGGCGGGGCGGACCCCTGAGTAGAACAGATCCGACTCCAGGAAAATCTGTCCATCGGTAATGGAGATGACGTTTGTGGGGATATATGCCGAAACATCTCCGGCCTGGGTCTCGATTATCGGGAGCGCCGTCAGTGAACCTCCACCCATCTCATCGTTTAACTTGGCAGCTCGCTCCAGCAGCCTGGAGTGCAGGTAAAAAACATCTCCGGGATATGCCTCGCGCCCCGGAGGCCGTCTTAGGAGAAGGGACATCTGCCGATAGGCAACAGCGTGTTTGGAAAGATCGTCATATATAAGGAGAGCGTGCTCCCCTTTGTCTCGGAAATACTCTCCCATGGCGCATCCTGCAAATGGCGAGATAAACAGAAGAGGCGCCGGCTCGCTCGCGGAGGCGGAAACCACGATGGTGTAATCCATGGCACCGCGCTCCTCCAGGTCGGCGACAACCCGCGCTACTGTGGATTCTTTCTGCCCGATGGCAACATAGATACAGATCACGGGGTCTGCGGCGGTTTTCTGGTTGATAATGGTATCGATGGCGATAGCGGTCTTGCCCGTCTGACGGTCACCGATGATCAGCTCCCTCTGACCGCGGCCGATGGGAATCATGGAGTCAACCGATTTCAAACCTGTCTGGAGCGGTTCCTTGACCGGCTGCCTCTTGACAATACCTGGCGCGATAACCTCGACCAGGCGGGTGGCATCGGTCTCGATGGGCCCCTTCCCGTCTATTGGCTGCCCCAGAGGATTGACAACCCTGCCCAACAGCCCCTCGCCGACCGGCACTTCTACGATCCGGCCGGTACGTTTGACGATGTCGCCCTCTTTGATGAGTTGGTACTCACCAAAAAGAACGATGCCGACGTTATCCTCCTCCAGGTTCAGAATCATTCCGAAGACTTCGCCGGGCAGCTCCACGAGCTCTCCGGCCATGGCGTTTTCAAGGCCATGCACCCGGGCGATGCCATCGCCGGTAGACAGGACGATTCCGGTTTCCTTTACATCGATGGATTTCTCGAACCCTTCGATCTGCTTCTTGATTATCTCGGTGATCTCTTCCGCTCTGATTCGCATTCGGTCTATCTCCCCGTGCTTAGGGTATCTTTTATCTGCTGCAGCTGATTGCTTATGCTTCCGTCGTAAACCCGGCCCCCAACGTAGGCCACCATTCCTCCCACAATGCTCTCGTCAACCTCAACCTGCAGGACGATTTCCTTGCCCGAAAGTTTAGAAAGCGCGTCATGGACCCTTTTCGTATCACGATCGCCAAGAGGCGCGGCAACGACCACCCTCGCTCTGATACGGTTTTCTTCCAGATCGTAAAGATGCTGGTATGCTTCCGCAATTTCGCCGATCCCGTCGATCCTGTTCTTTTCAAGCAGTACCGACACGAACCTTCCGGCCAACTCCCTGACGTTGATCTTTTCGAAGATACTGTTGAGGACTTTCTCCTTTGCGGCATGGGGAACGGTTGGATCGGAGAAGACATTTTCCAGATCGGGGCTGGTGGTAAAGAGACTCGCGATGTTTTTCAGGTCCTCCCCGATCTCGCCGACAAGACCCTTTTCCGTCGCCAGATCCATTATTGCCCGGGCATAACGCCTTGCGAGAACTTGACCGATCACTGCTTGACTGCCTCCAGATCATTCAGATATTCGTCAACAAACCTATGGTGATCCTCCGGGGTTATCTTTTTCCGTATGATCTCCTCTGCGATAGTCACGGCTGTGTCGGCGACCTCTTTCCTCAGAATCTCCTGCGATTTCTTCAGTTCCTGCCGGATGGACAGCTTGGCCTCTTTCTTGAGCCTTTCCACCGCCATCTCCGCTTCGCGCAGGATCCTTTCCTTTTCGATTTCACTTTCCTTCTTGGCGGCCTGGATAAGCGCCTCCGTCTCCTGATCCACCCGCGCCAGGCGCTCCTCGGCCTCTTTCATCTTGATCTCGGCCTCTTTTCTGGACACCTCGGCCTCATTGAGAAGCTTGCGGATCGATTCTATGCTCCCCTTGATGCCCTCCACAATAGGTTTACGTGTAAAATATATAAGGACCCCGAGCAGGATGGCAAAGTTCACGAACCGCATGACAAGATCGTAAATCGCCCGCCCGCCTCCACCCCCATCGGCACCTTCACCTCCCGCAGCCATGGAGACGGCGGGGATCATAAGACAGCAGGCTACCAGCAGGAGGGTCCGGACTGTTCTTTTTGACATCACGCCCTTCCTCCCATGTTATGGCCCAACAGCTTTGCGGCGACCTTGTCGGCCAGGTTCTCTGCCTCCGTCTTGAGCACTGTTCTGGATTCCTCGGCCTGGGCAGCCAATGTTTTTCGGGCGATATCAAGCTCCTTTGCATTTTCCTCCTTGGTGTCCTGAAGAATCTTGCGGAATTCACCAAGCGCCTCGCTCCGGGAAGCCGTCCTTATGGACATGGATTCCTGCTTGGCGGACAGGAGTTGTGATTCGTATCTGGCAATGTTTTCATCCGCCAGCCCGCTTAACCGTTCCTTGATCTCCGCCGCGTCCTTCACGAGCTTCTCACGTTCATCAAGCACCCGGAGAATCGGCTTGAATAGCAGGAAGTT
The DNA here is from genome assembly GCA_013151915.1 of Deltaproteobacteria bacterium. Classification (NCBI taxonomy): domain Bacteria; kingdom Pseudomonadati; phylum Myxococcota; class Myxococcia; species Deltaproteobacteria bacterium. The sequence continues at coordinate 27,312 of JAADHJ010000024.1, read as the reverse complement.
GAGAACAACCAGCAGAATCAGGAAGTTAGCCAGCTGGACAAATAAGGTGAAGTTGATGCTAACCAAGCGCGCCTCCGCTTATCCGGGCACAAAATACGTAATGGGGATCAAAGAGTGCATAAAAGTAATAAAACGGCCTTTGCCTGTCAACAGTTTTTCCCCTCGAAGCCCGCTGCGGCATCCTATCCCTTGACTACGAAGATGAGGAGAAGGGCTACCACGAGGGCGTAGATCCCGGTGGACTCGGAAACAGCCTGTCCCACCAGCATGGTTCGCGTAAGGAGTCCGGCCTCATCCGGGTTTTTACCGATAGCCTCGCAGGCCTTGCCGGCCGCAAAACCCTCACCGACGCCCGGGCCTATGGCGCCGAACCCCATGGAGATGCCCGCGCCGAGTAAGGCTGCCGCTCTGATCAATTCCGCTCCGCTTATTCCATCCATTTTTGTTCCTCCTGAAGTAATTCAGTTTAAACATTGACCGTCTCGTCGGTCGGAGTGAATCCGCATGGCTCCACCCCCACCCCAGGATGCGCGCTTCTCGTACATCCTGTTCGCAATTACCTCAACATTATCAGTACAAACGCCACAACCATGGCGTAGATGCTTGTGGACTGAGCCACCGCCTGGCCCAGGAGCATGACCCTGGTCAGCAGGCCTACCGAACTGGGCGGGTCCCTGTGATTCCTGACTCCGATGATGGCCGACTCGGCCGCAATTCCGGAACCGATGGATGGTCCCACGGCCCCGAACCCCATACAGAGCCCCGCTGAAAGCATGGCCACAAAATCGACGATGCCGGCATTGGGTCTTGCCGGGAGAAAGATAAGCAGAAACGAAATAAGCAGGGCGAAAATGACCGGGGTCTGGCTTACTGCCTGGCCTATGAGCATCATGGTGGTGAAGCTGCTTCTGAGGTATGGCTGCCGTGCAATAGCCTCGCAGGCCCGCGCAGCGGGGAACCCCGCTCCCACACCGGAGGCCAGGGATGCCGCTCCAATGGAGAGGCCGGCACCCAGCGCGCTGAAACCGTCAATAAGGGGAACACCCTGATAGTTTCCGAAAAGGAGCAGGATGGCCACCACCAACGCGAAGATACCCGAGGTTTCCGTCACCGCCTGGCCGACAAGCATGATGCGAAACAGGTCGAAGGATGTCGCGGACTGCCTGGCGATTCCCAACGAGGCGCTGCCGGCCGATAGACCCTCGCCGATTCCCGGACCGATGGCGCCGAGACCGATAGCCAGCCCGGCCCCTGCGAGGGCCAGGGCCTTGACGATCGCTGCGGTTGCGATTGGATCCATAAACCCCCTCTTTACAACCCCTGTTTGACAAACTCGCAAGAAGTCTTTTCGCTTCGCGTACATCCTGCTTGATGGATTTTTTGCGAGTCCATCCTATTTAGTCGCCACAGCTATATACGTAATCGTAAGCATGGTAAAAACGAAGGCCTGGATGGTACCGACAAAAAGCCCGAAGAAGGCGTTTAGAAACGGCGGCAAAACCAGGTTGTAAACCATGTGGGAAACCACGATGATAATGATCGCTCCCCCCATGATATTGCCGAACAGTCGGAAAGAGATGGATATAACCTTGGCCAGTTCTCCGATGATGTTCAGCGGGGCCATTACAAAGAAAGGCTCGGCGTACTCTTTGAGGTAGGTCCCTATTCCTTTTTCCCTGACAGCCGCGAAATGGGTGAGGACAAAACCCATGATTCCAAGGCTCAGCGGTGTGTTCAGGTCTCTTGTGGGTTCTTCAAGGCCCGGTATGATCCCAAGCCAGTTGCACAAAACCAGGAAGAGAAACATGGTCGCGATCAACGGAAGGTAGCCCCGGCTGGTGGTCTCAAGAGTGTCCCTGACAAGCTTGTCCATACTGGAAACATAAACCTCCATCATCCGTTGGAGGGGACCCGGGATCTGTTTCAGCCTCCTTGTTGCCAGAAAAGCAACGATTATAAGAAAAGCCATGACGACCCACGTATTGAACAGTGTGGCCGTGTTAACCGTCAGGTGGAGACCGAACAGATCAAATGAATATGTGGGGATGTAGGTCATGTCTTCCATGTCACCTGGTTTCCATTTCGTTCTTCCGGTCTGTTCCCCCGGTCAACTCCCCGACGATAAGGACCGCCTGGGCGATGAACAACGCCGGTATAGCCGCCCAAAGAGCGATCCTGTCCATCGAAGCAGCTGCAAAAAGGACCGCACCGGCGATTACCATCCTCAAAGCGTAACGCCCCGCAGCGGATCGCTGACCCCCGGGTCCCACCTTCACGGCGTGCCGAGGTATATGACCGGCCATTGCCAGGAAATTTACCAGGCTCGCGGCCCCACCCAGGGCAACCCCTCTGGCCCAGGACCTGTGACCCATCAGGACAAAAACACCACTTAACAGGAGTATGATGACAAGGGTCCTGAAAAAAATTTTCCTGACAAATTTAGCGAACATCCGTACCACGCTGCTCACAAATCGGTATGCAATATACTGTATCCCACAGTTTTCATCAATCGGTTTTTAGCGCTGCCGATTTTTCACTTTTGGCGCTGTTTTCCTTCAGGGGACCGATGGAAGAAATGTTGGCCTCCCCTTGGGTCATGACACAGCTTCCGTCAAAGATTACCCCTTCTTCAATGAAGAGTCTGGGGGTCTTGATGTTGCCGAAGACCTTTCCCGGGCTATGTACCTCCACCTTTCCGGTTGCGTTGATGTTCCCCCTAACCACGCCGCTTATTACGATGGTATGCACTTGGATCTCGGCGTTAATGGCGGCGCTTTCGCCCACGATCAGGGTGTCTTTCGTAAAGATCTCCCCCTCCATCTTCCCGTCCACCCGGACGGTCCCCTCGAAAGTGAGGATGCCTTTGAAATCAGTTCCTTCCCCCAGGAAGGCTTTGATCTCACCCCTTGTCGCGCTGTTGGGCTTTTCCTTCTTTCCGTTCATCTTTTTTCCTCCATTCCAGATACCCTCGTAAAAAGTACTTTCGGCGGGTTTATCGATCATCCCTTCAGAATTCTGTCGATCACACCATCGAGTTCCTCGGCGCTGGTGCAGATGATCTCGATTCGGCCACCATTTTTACCGATCCTGAGGCGAACCTTCGAGCCCAGGCTTTTTTCCATCCGCCGTTCGAGAGCCCTTGTTTCGTGAGAAACATCAGGACTCCCGGACACTTTCCCCGGGGAGGATCGCCCTCTTCTTACGGCCCGTTCCACCTCCCGAACCGACAATCCTCTTTTAAGTATCCTGTTTAGCATGGCCCGCATTTCGCCCGTGTCCGCAACCCCCAGCAGGGCACGGGCATGACCCGCTGATATGGAACCTTCGGCCAGCTTTTCCTTTACGAATTCCGGAAGCTTGAGCAATCTTAGAGCATTTGCCACCGTTGCGCGATCCTTGCCAAGACGGGCGGCCAACTGTTCCTGAGTATATTTGAAACGCCCCTGCAGATCTCCATAGGCTCCCGCTTCTTCAAGCGGATTCAGGTCCTCGCGCTGAATATTCTCGATGAGCGCCAACTCCAGCTTCTGGTCCTCCGGATACCTCTTTAGAATAACGGGTACCGTTTTCAGGCCGGCGAGCTTCGCGGCCCTCAGGCGCCGCTCACCCGCAAGCAGCTCATACCCCCCCGGCACCCTGTGGACCAACAGGGGCTGCAGAATTCCCTTTTCCCGGATCGAGGCGGCCAATTCGGCCATTGCTCCCCGGTTAAAGGCCCTCCTCGGCTGGTCGGAGTTTGGAAAGACCTCCTCAACGGAAACAACGAGAAACTCCCCCTGCTCCGCGGTGGTCTCGATGCCTGGAATCAGGGCGCCCAATCCCTTGCCAAGGGCCTGTCTCTTCCGTTCAGTCGTCATAGCCTTTCGTCCCCAGGGTTAAAAACCGACAGTGTCTAATGTCCAATTTCCAAAGCTAATTTACCACAGCGTGACCATTTACAGGTCACACCACAGGGTTACACAGGGTAAAACCGGGGGATGGCTTTTTGCGAGGTCATCCAGGTTCTACCATCGTCAACGTTTAAGGATCTCCTTTGCGAGATCCAGATAGGCCCTGCACCCGGCGGATCGGATGTCGTAAAGAATAACCGGTTTTCCGTGGCTTGGAGCCTCACTGAGCCGCACGTTCCTGGGTATCACCGTCCGGAATACCTTGTCGTCAAAAAAAGCTCTCGCTTCCGTGGCAACCTGGTGGGACAGGTTGTTCCTTGGATCGAACATTGTCAGGAGTATCCCCTCAAGCCCCAGGTCGGGGTTCAGGGCGGACCTGACAAGCCTGATGGTATTAAGGAGGTTTCCCAGGCCCTCCATGGCATAATACTCACACTGAAGCGGCACCAGTACGGTATTGGACGCAGTCAGGGCATTTAAGGTCAGCAGACCAAGGGACGGTGGGCTGTCAATGATAATGTAGCGGTATTGTTCTTTTACCCCCTGCAAGGCCCGGGAGAGAAGGGTTTCCCTGGAAAGAACGCTGACCAGTTCCAGCTCTGCACCGATGAGGTCCACGTGGGAGGGGACGAGCTTTAAAAAATCAAGGGCCGTATCCATGACGGTTCCTTCGATCGCCTGGTTCTCAACAAGCACCTGGTATACCGAACCGGAAAAACCGGACGCGTCTACGCCCAGACCGCTGGTAGCATTGGCCTGGGGATCCATGTCCACCAGAAGCGTGCGCCGCTCGGCGGCAGCCAGCGAGGCCGCAAGATTAATGGCCGTGGTGGTTTTTCCCACTCCACCCTTCTGGTTGGCGATGGTTATTATCTTCCCCATGGATTCAATCCATATTCCTTCTCCACACGGCAGAACCCGGAAGCGGCGTTTTTGAGGGTGCGGGTATGGACAACACGTTAGTCACAGCAAAATCCTGTTTGATTTCAAATGCTTAACTTTAAAAAACGGTTCATCACAATAATGCGTACCTTTATTATTTTGCCGTCATTGCGAGGAACATCGAGGGAGATGAGAGTGACGCGGCAATCCCGGGCGAAGCTGAAAAGATCAAAAGCTGATTTACCACAGCCTGCCGGCTATAGTTTCAGCGACGGCTGATGAAACTCTGTGCACCCTGTGTTAAATTAGCTTTTCACAAAATCCGGTCATCCTTCAGGTACTCATTTTCAGGATGATCCAAAAAAACTTTGTCTCCCCAGGGAACGATCCGTCCCGCACGGTGCGCCTCATTCATCGTTTTGCCTTCTGTGTATCCGGGACTTCGATCCCTGATCAGGGAAATTTGAAAACTAGTATACGGGAAGAAAAATGTCCAAGGAAATTTCCCTGTTATCAATCTATGATAGGGTCGTAAAAAGTCCCTTAATGGCTTTTTACTCCACGGAAAGCGAAAAGTGTCATTTTCTCTTTCCTCACAAATCAACAACTTGCAACGCAAGTCATTGATTTGAGCACCCTTCAATGGGCGCATTCTATCTCCTCGCCATGCACCTCCCAGATTACACGATCCCCGCGGCCATCGGATCCATGGTACGGGTAAACATTGCCGACACCATCCTCGACCAGGTCTTTACTGGTGTAGACCAGGACCCTGCCCTCCGTCCCCAGGAACGGGAGCGCCCAGGCAAGAACCTTTTTCGGCCTGGCCGCCGCTCTCGTGAGAACCAGGTCCATCTGCCTCTCCCCGGCGGCCTGTTCCTGGAAGGCCTCCGATCGGCCCTCCAGGATTTTCACGTCATCGAGCTCAAGCAGATGGACGATATGGCGGAGAAAAGCACACTTTCTGGCCGAGGCCTCGGCCAGAAAAACCTGAAGACCCGGGCTTGCAATCCTGAGAGGAAGCCCCGGAAACCCGGCCCCCGAACCCAGGTCAAGAGCTTTTTCCTGCCCGGATATCAGACCCATCCCAAGTGGGGCGAGGGAATCGAGAAAGTGGGTCCCTATCCAGTCGTGCTGCCTGCGGGAAACGAGGTTAACGCGCCTGTTCCAACGAACGAGCTCTGTATAATAACGGTAGAAAAGGTCCAATGCCGATAGGTTCAGATCAATCGGGATAAGAGCTGCGCCCGTGACAAACGCCTCAAGAAATTGGTCATGGTCCAATGGAATGGTGCCTTTGAGGACACTTTTTTCAGTTTTTTCGGTGATTTTCCTTCACTCCCGCCCTACCTTTTCCCTTCGCCCCTTCCCCTCGATATACATCATTAGGGCCGAAACGGCCGCCGGTGTAACCCCGGGGATCCTTGAGGCCTGGCCGAGATTGTGGGGCAGCACCGCCTTCAACCGATCCCGGACTTCCCTGGAAAGGGCGACGAGGGTTTCATAGTCAAGGTCCTGAGGTATGGCCATGGCCTCAAGCCGCCTGACCTTCTCGACAATGGCCTCCTGGCGATGGATATAACCTGCATATTTAACCTGTATCTCAATCTGCTGAGCCGCACCTTTGTTGGTGATAGGGATGAATGTCGGATCGTACATCTGCAGGTCGTCGTATGCAACACCGGTTTGACGGAGCACCTTCAAGAGGGGTGTTCCTCGGGGGTGGGATTTTCCCATATCAACCGTGACTCTGTGTCTTTCCAGGTCTTTGAGTCCTTCGGAGACCATTTCGGCCTTCTCGCGGACCAGGTCTATTGCCTCCTCCGTGATGAGACCGATCCGGTGTCCCTTTTCCATGAGGCGAAGATCAGCGTTATCCTCCCGGAGGAGCAGACGGTGTTCAGCCCTGGAGGTAAAAAGCCGATAGGGCTCCGTCACCCCTTTCGTCACAAGATCGTCCACGAGAACCCCAAGGTAGGCTTCATCCCTTCCAATGATCAGCGGCGGCTCTTTCCTCACCATCAGGGCTGCGTTTATGCCGGCAAGCATCCCCTGCCCGGCTGCCTCTTCATATCCGGATGTACCGTTGATCTGTCCGGCGAGGAACAGTCCCCGAACCGACTTGACCTGGAGATCCGGCCCCAGTTGCGTAGGATAGACAAAATCATATTCAATGGCATATCCCGGCCGCATGATCTGAACCTCATCGAGCCCGGGAATCGTCCGAAGCATGCGTATCTGGATGTCAACCGGGAGGCTGGTTGATACCCCGTTGGGATAATATTCCCTGGTTGCCAACCCTTCAGGTTCCAGAAAGACAAGGTGGCCTGACCGATCGGAAAAGCGGACCACCTTATCCTCGATACTTGGGCAGTACCGTGGCCCGATCCCCTTGATGACGCCCGAATAAAGAGGGGACCTGTCCAGGCCTGCCCTGATAGCCTCGTGGGTCCTTTCGGTAGTACGGGTGATCCAGCAGGGGACCTGTTCCCGGTCGACGGACAGGGTTTTAAAGGAAAACGGTTTCGGTTCCGGGTCGCCATATTGGGGTTTGGTCCGGGAAAAATCGATGGTCTTGGCATCGAGACGGGGGGTAGTGCCCGTTTTAAGCCTTCCCATTGTCAGCCCGAGGGCACTTAGTGCCGCGGAGAGAGAGACTGAGGGGAATTCCCCTGCCCGTCCTGCCGGGTAGCGGGTTTGCCCGATGTGAATCAGCCCGTTCAGGAAGGTGCCTGACGCCACAACCACTGCGCCGGAGGTGAATTCCTGGCCGGCCTGGGTGTACACACCGATGATTTGAGGCATGCCGGACGATTCTTCCGTCAGGAACCCCTCCATCATTCCCTGCTTGATATGGAGTCCATCCTGTGATTCCAGGACCTGTCTGACCCAGCCCTTGTAAAGGTACATGTCGGCCTGAGCCCTGGACGACCGGACGGCAGGCCCTTTTCTGGTGTTGAGCAGCCGAAACTGGATCCCGGTCGCGTCTATTGCCTGGGCCATGATCCCCCCCAGCGCGTCGATCTCCCGGACCAGATGACCTTTGGCAAGGCCCCCTATGGCTGGATTGCAGGACATATGGGCAAGCTGATCGATGGAGATGGTAAACAGGAGGGTGGTCATACCCATGCGGGCGGAGGCCATTGCCGCCTCGCATCCCGCATGTCCGCCCCCTACCACAATGACATCAAAGTGCGTAGGGTCTCGGTGTCTTGAAATCTGTTGCACGGATTGTTTCACGTGAAACACTCGCTTTCTTCGGCAGGCTCATGACAGGGAAGCCCAGAACTCAGAGCTGAAAGTCCAGAGTCCTGGAAGCAGGGTCTAGGTTAAATCAGCATTTTCGCTGCGGCTCCCCATGGTCGCCACACGGGCTATGGCGGACAGGTCGTATAAGTTTCAGCTTCCGCCGGCGCTCTTCGAGCTATGGCGGGACAGGCGCGATGACAGGCCTTGTGCTTATCCTCCCCGTGTCCCCGCCTCCGCTTTTCCCCTCTGGACCCTGGACTCTGGACTTGTTGCCTATCGCCTGCTTTTGGACGTTGGGCATTGAACGTTCTTTAATCATTTCCCGACACAGAACCTGGAGAAAATCTCATCGAGAACATCTTCCGTGGTCACGGTACCGGTGAGATAGCCCAGGTGCATAAGGGCCTCATCCACATCCACCGCCACACATTCGAGACCAACATCATCAGCCAAAGCCTCAAGGGCCCTGCGGCAGCTTCGCTGAGTTCCCCTGAGCGCTTCGGCCTGCCGGACGGAGATGACGACGGCCCCGTCCATTTGTGGAGCGGTCTTGTCCCCGAAACAGGTTTCATAAATGGCCCCCTTAAGGAGATCCAGCCCTTCCCCCGTCAATGCGGAAACACGAACCGTTTCTTCCGGCAGACCCTCAGCAACGGGGGGGAGATCCAGCTTGTTGGCAACTACGATCCGGGTGGCGGCTCCGGTCTCTTGGAGCAGGGACAGGTCCCCCCGACCAAGCCCCCTGGAGGAATCCACCACCAACAACAGCAGGTCGGCACGTTCAATCATCCTTCTCGCCCGGAGGACTCCCTCAACCTCGGCGCCATCCGCATCCATACGAACACCAGCCGTATCCACTATCACAACAGGAACCCCTTTGATGTCCATATGTCCTTCAATGAAGTCCCGTGTGGTCCCGGCCGCCTCGTGAACAATGGCCCGGTCCTCTTTCAGGAGGCTGTTGAGCAGGCTGGATTTTCCGACATTCGGTGTGCCCGCAATTACCACCGAGACACCGGCCTCCATGGCGATCCCTCTGCTTGCGGTCGTCAACAGAGCAGTTGTCATCCGGACTCCGGAATCCAGGAGTTCCGGTATCCTGACCAGTTCCGGTTCCTCGATATCCTCCGAAAAATCCAGTGCCGACTCCAAGACAACCTTGACCTGCAGGAGGATCTCACGGAGGCTTCCCAAGGCCTTCCCCATGGATCCTGCGACCTGATTATACATGACCATGCGGGCTTCGTCAGTCCGCGCATGAATCAGGGAGGCTACTGCTTCGGCCTGCGAAAGGTCCATCCGGCCATTGAGAAATGCCCTTCGTGTAAATTCACCGGCTTCGGCCAGCCTGGCGCCCGCCGCGAGACATGCCTCCAGCAGGGCCCTCATGACAAGAGGGCTTCCGTGGGTCGTCAGCTCCACCGTGTCCTCTCCGGTATAGGAACGGGGTGCCTGAAAGAAAAGAAATACAGCCTGATCGATAGGTTCACTGGGGCGGTCCGGGGGGTGGACACGGCCGACAACGGCTTTCCCGGGGGTCGGTGGAAAATGGCGCCAGGTTGCAGCAGGCAAAAAGATACGTCTTGCGGTTTCAAGGGACTGTGGACCTGAAATGCGGACCATTCCCACCCCCCCCAGGCCGGGCGGGGTGGATATGGCGGCTATTGTCTCTGAATTTTGCACCGGTTACAACGGCTCAGGGCTTTCAAATTATCCCTTTGCCCTTACCCCTTAATTCCTTTAACTAACCAGTTTCTGTTTCCTGGTAAAAAACACTGATTCCCAGGCACTAAGCACAAGGTACCAGGAGCTTATCCCTATTCCTTTTCTACCCCTTTTCCCTTCCTGCCTTTCCCCTTCTTGCCTTTTTCCTTCTTGCCTTTTTCCTTGGCCTGGATCGCTTCGGCTTCGGTTTCCGTTTCCTTGGAACTTTTGTTCAGGAAATATTGGTGCCCGATGGTCAGGATGTTGTTGACCGTCCAGTAAAGAACCAGCCCGGAGGGGAGATTGACAAAAAGGGCGGTGAAGGCAACGGGCATAAACATCATTATCTTTGCCTGTCTGGGATCACCGGTGGTGGGCGTCATCTTCTGCTGCAGGAACATCGTCACACCCATCAAAATCGGTGTGACGTAGTAGGGATCCTTTGCCGACAGATCGGTTATCCAAAAGATGAAGGGGGCATGCCTGAGTTCGATGGCACCGAGAAGTGCCCTGTAGAGGGCGAAGAAAACGGGGATCTGAACCAGGATGGGGAGGCACCCGCCGGCAGGATTGACCTTGTTTTCACGGTAAAGGGCCATGATTTCCTGGTTAAGTCTCTCCTTGTCCTTCTTATGCTTGCTCCTCAAGGCGTTGATCTTGGGCTGAAGCTTTGACATCTTGCTCATGGATCTGTGGCTGGCAGTGGAAAAGGGAATGAAGAAAATCTTAATCAGAATGGTCAGGAATATAATGGATACCCCGTAATTATGGACATATTTATTAAAGAAATTGAGCATGTCCAGAAGAGGCTTGGCGATAATCCCGAATATTCCAAGACCGATGGTTTTGGTAAGTGATGGATCGACGGCCTTGAGGGTCGCCATTTCCTTGGGTCCGATGTAGACGGTGGCATCCGTTTCCTGCCCCTTGCCCGGGTCAAGGCGGACCTGGGCCCAGAGCCCAATTTCTACACGGCCGTCTTCATGCTTTTTTACGAAAGCCCCATCTTCCCCATCGTTGGGAAGGATTGCGGCCGTAAAGTACATATCCATGCTGGCTATCCACTGGGGCAGAAAATCGAAGCGTTCGGTGCCCTCAATCTTCTTCCCAGGGAACTTGCGGGTCTTGCCGCCGACGAGGGCCATTGCCCCTTGGTAGCCGTAGCGTCTGGAACTCAGTTTTTTAAGCTTGCTGCCGGTGGTGGCCTGAACCGGAACAGGGCCCAGTCCGGGAGCCCAGGAAAGGGACAATCGGCCCCCCAGGGGTCCATGGCTCTGATTAAGAACCTTTATATTCACCTTCACCGCGTATGAATCCCCGGAGAAGGAGAAGGTCTTGATCATCTCCAGCCCCTCCGGCGTCCTGTATCGGAACGTAATATCCCCCGTGCCGCCTTCGGGGAGCACCATGTCTTCTCCCTCAACCACGAACAGGGCCGTCCCGAATCCCAGGGGGCCTCCCGCACCCGTAAATTCAGCGCCCAGAGGAAGATCGCCCTTGGCAGGCGCATGAATTATCTCAACGTTGGATTTGGGGTCCTTTTGTACCTCCAGGAATTTTGCGAGGGTAAAACTCTTAAAAACCCCGCCCCTGTTGGTAAGCCTTACGGTGTAAAGAGGGGTCCTGACCGTGAGGACGGTTTCCTTCCGGGCGGCCAGTACCGGTACTTTTTCTGTTGTCGCGAAGGATGGGACCGTTGATGCGGCCCTTGCTGAAGAGTTGGCAAAAGCCTCGATGGGGGGGGTATTATGGGGTTCCACGGTCCCATTTGCCGCCTTCTTCGTCCCCTGCTCAATCAATTGAGGCGTGGGAGCGAAGTACTTCTGGTAGACCAATAAAAAAGCCATCGAAATTACGAGGGCTATTATCAGCCGTTTTCCGTGATCATCTTCCATGAAATTATCTAATCTCCGATCAGTTATTGGCCTTCAGGGATAAAAACCCGCTCGGTTTCCCTGTTTTTCCCGGGTGGAACGGGGTCATATCCTCCCCGGCACAGGGGATGGCAACGGACAAGCCGCCAAAGGATCAGAATACACCCCCGCATAATCCCGCGTTTCTCTATCGCCTCCATTGCATAGGTGGAACAGGTAGGCACAAAGCGGCATGAGGACGGGATGCCGGGTGAAATCCAGCGCCTGTAGAAAAGGAGGAGGGTCAGGAGAAAGCGCTTCATGGTTCGGCCTTAACGAGAAGGCCCGATTTCAAAGCCAGTTTCATAAACTCGTCTTCTATCTCAACATATTCGGCCTGTCCGGCGGGGATCCTGGCGATTACGATAATATCGTGCCCGGGAAGTATGCGGTGCCTGTTCAACCTCTGGATTTCCCGGATCCTCCTCTTTAAACGGTTTCTCGCAACGGCATTTCCGATCTTTCTTGATACGGTTACCCCGAAACGTGAGATTGGCAGGTTATTGGTGCTGTTCAGTAGAATCAGATATCGCCCTCTACATCCGCGGCCCTTCCTTTGAATCCTTAAATAATCTGCTCGGGAACGGACGCGTATGGACCGGGGAAACCTGAGAACCGACGGATAATTTTTCAGACGGTCAGGCGTTTTCTTCCCCTGGCCCGTCTTCTTTTAAGGATCAGGCGGCCGCCCTTTGTACTCATGCGAACCCGAAACCCGTGGGTTCGCTTCCTTGAAAGATTGCTGGGCTGATAGGTTCTCTTCAAGGTATACCCTCCTTCAGCCTACGAGCCGGCTCAGGCTGATAATTGCGTTGATCTTTTCTTACGGAACGTGACTATATAACAAAGAACCATCCTACATTCAAGCCGTTTTCCGTCTTTTTGACATTCGGCAGCCTACCTCGATGGACAATTTCCCTTGAATAAAACAGTAACCTTCTGATATATGAAACATTGCCCTGTAGGACGGATCGCCGGATGGGGGTCGGCCCGTTTTTCCTTGGATGTCGGGCGTCGGTTTCGTTTCGAAATTTTATTCCTTTTCCACCGGAGCTTTCATGGGGTAAGTTACCGGGAAAACGGATTATTATCTTTCCATTCCACAATTCAACAGGTCCCGCAAAAAACGGTTTCAATTATGTGCTGTTTGGTACCTAACGTATTGTTTTTACGTGATTATTCCGGTTTTCCACAGGTGTGGATAAGCCTGTGTGTAAACAAAAAAATTTCAAACATAGTTTGGACTGTACATAACCCAAGGTAAAGTAACGAAAAATGCAGGCAACCGAGCTCTGGAAAAAAATTCTTATCTCCCTTCGTGACGAGGTCAACACGCAGATCTTTAACACCTGGTTTGAGCCTCTTTCGCCTGTTAGTCTGGATGATGAACATCTCTTCTTAGAGACCCCTCATTCTTTCATCCGGGACTGGATTGAAGACCATTATATTGACACCCTTAATGCGACCATCCGGGGCCTTACAGACAAAAAGATGTCCGTGCGGATTCTCGTTAATGAGGCGCCTGCCCCGAAACCTCCCGGGAAGAAGCACCCCGTTTCAAAAAATAAGGCTTCCGCCGCGAGCGCGCCGACATCCGCGAGAGGGGCTCATAAAAAGGAGGTGGATGCAAGTTTAAGGTCGGGATCCATGCCCAATGGCGGCCTTAATCCAAAATACAATTTCGATTCCTTTGTGGTGGGATCCTCCAACCAGTTTGCCCGTGCCGCGGCTCTTGCGGTGGCGGAAAACCCGGCACGATCATACAATCCGCTTTTTATTTATGGTGGTGTGGGCCTTGGAAAGACCCATCTCATGCATGCCATCGGGCACCTGGCTCAGGAACGCAATCCCGAGCTTCGTTTGTGTTACATGTCCTCCGAAAGGTTCATGAACGAGCTTATCAACTCCCTTCGCTTCGATAGAATGCCCCAGTTCAGGGAAACATACCGTACCATGGACATCCTCCTGGTTGACGATATTCAGTTTATTGCCGGTAAGGAGCGCACACAGGAGGAGTTTTTCCACACATTTAATACCCTTTTCGACTCTCACAAGCAGATTGTAGTGTCCTCCGACAAATATCCGCGGGAAATCCCCGATCTCGAGGAACGCCTGCGTTCACGGTTCGAGTGGGGCCTTGTGGCGGATATCCAGCCTCCTGATCTTGAGACAAAAGTGGCTATCCTTGAGAAGAAGGGCGAGCAGTTTCAGGTCTCCATCCCCCAGGAGGTTGCCCTTTTCCTGGCCGAGAATACGACCTCCAACATAAGGGAACTAGAGGGGTATCTCCTGAGGGTAATCGCCTTTGCCACCATCAGGAAAACAAAAAACATTTCAATGGAACTTACCAGGGAAGCCCTGAAAAACTTTCTTGATCAGAAGAACAAGGTTATCACTGTGGAGGACATACAGAAAAAGGTGAGCGTTTTCTACAACGTCAAGATCAGCGACCTGAAAGCCAAGAAAAAGAATAAAACCCTTATTCTCCCCAGACATACCGCTATGTATCTCATTCGAAAATTGACCGATCTTTCATTGCCTGAAATCGGGCGGTACTTCGGTGGGCGGGACCACACCACTGTCCTGCACGCCATTCACAAAATACACAATATTATGGAAACGGACTCCGATTACGTACAGACCATCGAGAACCTCACAAGAGACATCGAGGGAAACACATAAAGGCCGTATTTCCTGTTGACAGCTCTGTTGATAAAGAGCTTTTTACTTCCTCCCGCTCATTCACCTGTGGACCGAAGACAGTTTTCCACAGATCCTTCCCCCAATCATTCCCCATGGATTACCTTGCAGGTGTAAGAGGTTATGGGAACATTCCACAAAATCACAGGTCCTTCTTATGCTTCTACTGAATTATATCTTTAAAGAAACATTATAGTAATACGTTACAGGTTGTGGGGCAAAGCACGTTCAACGTTCAACGGGGGTAAAATCAGTCCAGAGTCCAGAGGGGAAGAGCGGAAGCTGAAACTTATACGACCTGTCCGCCATAGCCCGTGTGGCGACCATGGGGAGCCGCAGCGAAAATTCTGATTTAACAGGGATGAAGGGGATGGAAGGGATAAGGCAAACACCGGAAGCGGATAAAACCTTAAAACTTTGGGTTAAAGAGCAGCTCGCCGCGAGAAAGCGCGTTGCTGGAGGACACGGAAAAAATCAGAAATCTTTCGAGTTTAAGGAGCAGCTTGCCGCGACAGGGCGCGTTATTTCACCACAGTGCAGCCGCTTAAAGGCTGCTCCACAGATGGGTTTAAAAACAGGGTTTAAAAGAGGTGAGATTAGGATAAGGTTTAAAACTACTGATCTTTGATTTTACCCTGTGTAACCCTACCTGTCCTGAGCAAGCGGAGTGCGTCGAAGGGTGGTGTGACCTTCGAGCGGTCATGCCCTTCGACAGGCTCAGGACACCGCTGTGGTAAATGGGCTTTGAACGTTGAACGTTGAACCTTGAACTTTCTTCATTCCGTTGAACTTTGAACATTGAACGTTTTTTCCTCGTTTTATATAAAACAAGTGTTAAGTGTTGCTTTACGCTAAAGCTTTTTGTGTGTAAAATGTTGGGTAGTTTTTTATGTTTTTTCGGAAAACCGGACAGGGCATTGTCCTTAGCCGGTTTGTATAAACACCGGCTGTCGAGATTTCCCTTATTATCCTTGAATGGCGGGCTGTTCACGCAGAAATGTTCAGCCGCGCGGCAAGGGGGAAAGGCAGCCTATCAGGAAGAGGAGGTTTCAGGTGCTTGCATTCTCTATTAACAGGGAATCTTTTCTGCTGGGATTATCCCGTGTTCAAAGCATCGTGGAGAGGAAAAATACCGTGCCTATCCTCAGCAACGTGCTGCTGGATGGAACCGGAGAAAGGTTGAAGCTGCTGGCCACCGACATGGAAGTCGGCATCAGCGGCCATCTTGACGCTTCCATTAAAAGCGAGGGGGCAATAACCATCTCCGCCAGGAAGCTCTTCGAGATTATCAAGGAATTGCCGGCCGAGGCGAATATCAATTTCCGTGTTAATGAAGAAAATGTGTCGGAGATCACCTGCGGAAACTCATCTTTCGAGCTTAAAGGCCTGTCAGCCCAGGATTTTCCCAATCTTCCGTCCTATGATGAGAGCACATTTCTCACTCTTGATGCGTCGGAACTCAAGGAGATGATAAAAAGGACCATCTACGCCGCGTCCACCGACGAAACACGGTACAATCTCACCGGGGTGTTGTTTGAAATGGAGGAAACGGAGGGGAACAACATTGTTCGCATGGTGGCCACCGACGGGCACCGGCTGGCCTTGATCGAAAAAACGGCGAAGGGGGATATTCGACCCGGTGAGAGCGTTGTCATTCCGCGCAAATCCCTCATTGAAGTCCGCCGGCTCCTCGATGAAGGGGATGAATCCATCGAGCTGGATTTTCAAAAGCAGCACGGTGTTTTCAGAAAGGACTCCATTGTTCTGACAACCAGACTTATCGACATGTCCTTCCCCAACTATCAGCAGGTTATCCCAACCGATAAAACGGGGACAGCAATCATAGAGCGGGAGATTCTCATGTCAGCCATAAAGAGGGTCTCCATTCTCTCGTCCGAAAGATCTCGAGCCGTTGGATTCTCCTTCTCCGGCCAAAGCCTTACGGTTCACACCAATAATCCGGACCTGGGCGCCGCAACGGAATCCGTCCCCATTGCCTATGACGGAAATGACATCGAGGCTACTTTTAACGCGCGTTACATGTTGGATACCCTTTCCTCCATGAGCGAGGACGAGATCCAGATCGATCTCAAGGACAATCTGAGCCCCTGCAGGATATTACAGAAAGACGATATAAGCTACGTAGCGGTCATAATGCCCATGCGCCTCTGAAATATGAGGCTACTCTGGACGGATCTGAAATCATTTCGGAACTTAGATGGGCAGCGGATTGATCTTGATTCACGATACAACCTGCTCATTGGAAAGAACGGACAGGGCAAGACGAACATTCTCGAGGCCATCGCTTACCTTGGAACGCTTAAATCCTTCCGATCCGCCACCCGGTCCGAGATGATTCGATATGGAAGCACAACATGCAGGGTGGCCGGAGGGATACGATACGGTGAAGTTACCGCCACAGTCTCCTTCGCGTTGACCCCGCAAGGACGGGTACAGTTCCTCGATGACAGGAAAATCCCCTCCCCGGAGGAGTATCTCAGGGAGGTGGCCGTCGTAAGTTTCATCCCGGAAGATGTGGGGATCGTGAGCGGATCCCCATCCAGAAGAAGGAAGGTTATCGACCGGGCTGTTTTCGAAACCCGGCCGACCTATGTCAGGGAGTACAGACAATACCTTAAAGTCCTCCGGCATCGGAACGCACTCCTGCGCAGACGGAGCGTGTCGGATGAAGAGCTGGAGAGCTGGAACAGTTCTTTCGCAAAGGCCGGCGCCGCCCTCGTTAAAGGCAGGCTGGATCTTCTCTCGGACATTAATCCGGTGATGGAAAAGCTGGGGCGGGCTTTTGGATTTGATGGCGAGTTATCCCTCAGGTATATTCCGTCGATTGATATTACGGAACCGGACGCGAAGAAGCAGGAAATCGTCCTGTCGATACTTCATAAACTGGAAGAAGTGAACCGGCGCGAACGGGAAACGGGCCATACCATCGTGGGCCCCCACAGGGACAACATCCTGTTTGTTGCCCAACGGGGAAAAAAGGAAGGGAGCGGTTTTGATCTTGGACGCTACGGATCCCAGGGCCAGAAAAGGGTTGCGGTCCTGGCGTTCAAACTGGCCCTGGCCAAGGTGATCAAGCGGACAAGGGGTGTCTGGCCGCTTATTCTTCTTGATGATGTGGCATCCGAACTCGACCCGGCGCGAAGGGAAGACCTCGGGAAGCTGATCAGGGAGACGGGTGCGCAGTTTATCATTACCACGACATCTGAGGAATCCAGGTTTTTAAACAGGGAGGAGGGGTCCGTGTTTAGCGTGGACAATGGGAGTGTGACGCAACTGATGTAAACAGCTTGCGCTGCAAGTCATTGATTTGGGCGCCCCGTAAGTGAACGCATTGATGACTTTTTGCGAAGTCATCAACACTTGAGCGTTCTTCGATGTTCGAAAGTATAACCAAACCGTCTGGAGGAACTGTTTTTGGCTGACGAAACAGGAAAAGGAACCCCCCCCCAGGGGCACAAAAAAACCTCTGATCAGAGATATACCGCGGAAGAAATCAAGGTCATGGAGGGGCTTGAAGCGGTTCGACGGCGGCCGGCGATGTATATCGGCAATACCTCCGCCGAGGGACTCCATCATCTGGTCTACGAGGCGGTGGACAACAGTATTGACGAGGCCATGGCCGGCTACTGCGATAGGGTGTTGGTCACCATCAGGGTTGATAACAGCATAGTGGTAGAGGACAACGGACGCGGGATTCCGGTGGGCTGGCATAAAAAAGGCAAGAAATCCGCCGCCGAGGTTGTTATGACCACTTTGCATGCGGGGGGCAAATTCGAAAACTCGGCATATAAGGTTTCCGGCGGCCTTCACGGTGTGGGGATATCGGTGGTCAACGCCCTGTCCGAGAAGCTTGACCTGGAGATCTGGATGGACGGAAAAGTATACCAGCAGTCCTACGTTCGGGGTAAGCCCATCAGGAAGCTGGAGGAGGTGGGCAAAACCCGGAAGAGGGGAACCAAAGTCACTTTTCTGCCCGATGCGGATATCTTTGAGGATATCGATTTTTCGTTCGATACCCTTTCCAGGCGTCTCCGTGAACTATCCTTTCTCAACGCCGGGGTTTTCATAAGCATCGAGGACGAACGTACCAACAAGAAGAACGAATTTCACTACAAGGGGGGCATCGTATCGTTTGTCCAGCACCTGAACCGGAATCGATCCACCATCCACAAAAAACCGGTGGCAATCTATGGGGAAAGGGACGATGTAACCGTAGATATTGCATTCCAGTACAACGACGGTTACTCCGAAAACCTCTTCTCCTTCGCCAACAACATCAACACCCACGAAGGGGGTAGTCATCTGGTAGGGTTCAAGGCGGCGCTTACGCGGACGGTCAACGCCTATGCCACGGCAAACAATCTCCTGAAAAATATCAAGACCACCCTTTCGGGTGATGATATCCGAGAGGGACTTACCGCTGTAATATCGGTCAAGCTTCCCGAACCACAGTTCGAGGGTCAGACAAAGACCAAGCTTGGAAACAGCGAAATCAAGGGTCTGGTTGAAACCATGGTAAACGATAAACTGGGGGTTTTCATGGAGGAGAACCCCACGGTGGCCCGGAAGATTGTATTTAAAGGGACCGAAGCGGCCCGTGCAAGGGAAGCCGCCCGAAGGGCCAAGGAGTTAACAAGGCGAAAAGGCGCCCTGGATGTGGCGAACCTTCCCGGTAAATTGGCCGATTGCCAGGCGAAAGATCCGGCCATTGCCGAACTTTTCCTGGTGGAGGGTGATTCAGCAGGTGGATCAGCCAAACAGGGCAGGGATCGTCATATCCAGGCCATCCTCCCCCTTCGGGGCAAGATCCTCAACGTGGAGAAGGCCCGCTTCGACAAGGTGTTAAGCAACCAGGAGATCCGTACCATCATAACGGCCCTCGGGTCGGGGGTGGGCAGTGACGTGGACCTGGAAAAGCTGCGCTACCACAAGATCATCATCATGACCGACGCGGACGTGGATGGATCCCACATCCGCACTCTTCTGTTGACCTTCTTTTACCGTCAGATGCCGGGGCTTTTAGATAGAGGTTTCCTGTACATCGCCCAACCACCGCTTTACCGGATCAAAAAAGGCCGGGAGGAAAAATACCTTCAGGATGAGAAGGAATTAAATGCCCACCTCATGGAAATGGGGGTGCAGGACCTGCGGTTGACCCTGCCTTCAACCGGTGAATCCTACGAAAACGCCAAACTCGGGGCGGTTTTTACCAGCGCGGCTCGATTTGTCGAGTTGATGGAACGGTTCGAGCAGCGTCATGTTGATCCGAGGGTGGTTTTGGCGTTGACTCTTGAGGGTGTGGACATTCAGACTCTCAGGGACCCGGATGTCATGAGACGGGCCATGGACAACATCATTGCCTATCTGAAAACGGTGTTCCCGGAGGCCGAACCCGTTGACGTTCAGATGATAGAGGATGAAGAACATTCCTGCACCGTTGCCAAGGTGACCTCCAGAAAAAACGGCTCCCGTTGGGTTACCGAGATCAACCCGGATCTCCTGAAAAGACCGAAGACCCAGGAGATGAAGCGTCTGGCAAAAGGGTTGAAGATTATTGGTACGGAGCTGGTAGTGACCGGGACCGATAAGGACGAAAAAGAGAAGGAACTCCTCCGCACATCGCGAATCGATGATCTGGTAAGATTCATCATGACCAGGGGCCGGAAAGGCGTCAACATCCAGCGTTATAAAGGCCTGGGAGAGATGAATCCGGAACAGCTGTGGGAGACCACCATGGACCCGAAGAACCGGTCCCTTTTAAGGGTGTCCATTGAGGATGTGGTGAGCGCCGACGATATATTTTCAATTCTCATGGGAGATGCGGTCGAACCACGCCGGGAGTTCATCGACAAAAACGCCCTGAGCGCAAAAAATCTTGATATATAAGCAGGATGGACTCGTGAAATAGCTCGAAAAGACTTTTTACGAGGTTGTCAAACTGGACCATTACCGGGAGTGAAATGAGCGAGCTAATCCAACAGGTAGACGCGCCGATTAAAAATGTGAATATCGAGGAGGAGATGAAAACCTCGTATCTCGACTACGCCATGAGCGTGATCGTGGGTCGAGCGCTTCCGGATATCCGTGACGGTCTCAAGCCGGTTCATCGACGAACCCTGTTCGCCATGCACGAGCTGGGCAACAACTACAACAAGTCCTACAAGAAGTCGGCCCGTATTGTCGGTGATGTTATCGGCAAGTTCCATCCCCACGGCGACACGGCCGTTTACGACACCATCGTTCGCATGGCCCAGGTATTCTCTTTGAGATACCCCATGGTGGATGGACAGGGGAACTTCGGATCCATTGACGGCGATGCTGCCGCCGCCATGCGGTATACAGAGGTGCGCATGACACGGCTGGCCGGCGAACTAATTGCTGACATCGACAAGGACACCGTGGATTTCGGACCAAACTACGACGAGACACTTGCCGAACCCCTGGTTTTCCCGGCCCGCTTCCCGGGCCTTCTGGTAAACGGTTCGTCGGGCATCGCGGTTGGAATGGCCACCAATATCCCGCCGCACAACCTGGCGGAAGTCACCACTGCATGCATCCACCTCATTAAGAATCCGGATGCCCCGGTTGAGGAACTCATGGAGATTCTTCCTGGTCCGGATTTCCCCACCGCGGGGTTCATCTACGGAACCAGTGGCATCCGAAATACGTACACCACGGGCCGGGGGCACATCCAGATGAGGGCCCGCTCCCTTGTTGAGTATCGGGAAAAAGGCAAGACCAGGATCGTCATCACCGAGCTGCCCTACCAGGTCAACAAGGCCAGGCTGGTGGAGAAGATCGCCGAACTGGTCAAGGATAGGAAAATCGAAGGGATCTCGGATCTGAGGGACGAATCGGACCGGGAAGGGATGAGAATTGTTCTGGAGCTTAAGCGTGACGAGATCGCCGAGGTAATACTCAACCAATTGTACTCCATGACCCAGATGAAAACCACCTTCGCCGTTCAAATGCTGGCCATCCATCGTAACCGGCCGGTCCTGTGCAGTCTCCCACAGATGCTGGGTTATTTCATCGATTTCAGGGTAGAGGTCGTCACCCGACGCACACAGTTCCTCCTTACCAGGGCCGAGGAGAGGGCCCATATCCTTGAAGGGCTCAAGATCGCCCTGGACAACATAGACGAGGTGGTGGACCTTATTAAAAAGTCCGCTGATGTTCCCGCGGCCCGTACCGGCCTTATTACCCGGTTCGGTCTCAGCGAGCGTCAGTCCAACGCCATCCTGGAAATGCGCCTGTCCCGTCTCACCGGTCTGGAGAGGGAAAAGATCGACCATGAGCTGCGCGACATAAACGTCGAGATCGCCCGCCTCCGCGGCATCCTGGCCGATGAAAGCATACTGCTCGCGGTTATCATCGAGGAACTCGAGGAAATACGGGACCGCTTCGGTGATGAACGACGCACCGAAATCGTAGCCGACACTGAAGATCTGTCGTTAGAGGATCTTATCCTGGATGAGGAAATGCTTGTCACCGTTTCCCACGCCGGATACATCAAGAGGAGCTCCATCGGTCTTTACAGGAGCCAGCATCGCGGGGGGAAGGGATTAACGGGGTTGTCCATGAGGGATCAGGATTTTGCCGAGAATATCTTCGTGGCATCGACCCACAGCTATATCCTTTTCTTCACAGACCGTGGAAGACTCCACTGGCGCAAGGTTCACCAGGTGCCCCAGCTGGGCAGGGCCGCGAGGGGAAAGGCCATGGTGAACCTGCTGAACCTGGAAAAAGGAGAGGTCGTCACCGCATATCTTTCGGTCAGGGAATTTTCGGAAGACCACTATGTTCTTATGGTTACCGAAAAAGGGGTCGTGAAAAAGACCGCTCTTTCCGCCTTTTCAAACCCCCGGGCTCCGGGCATAATCGCCCTTGCTCTGGACCAGGGAGATCGGCTCATCTCCACCGTTATCACCGATGGCGTACGCCACATCCTGATGGCCACCAGGAAAGGGAGGGGAATCCGGTTCCACGAGAATGATGTCCGGGCGATGGGACGCACCGCACGGGGCATGAGAGGAATCAACCTGGAGCCGGGCGACCGCGTTGTAGGCATGGAACTGGTCAACGACGCCGCATTCCTTCTCACGGTTACCGAGACAGGTTATGGTAAGCGTACGCCTATGAAGGATTTCAACGCCATCCATAGGGGAGGCAAAGGGGTGCGTGCGGTGAAAGTAACCGAAAAGGGCGGCGGCCTTGTGGGGATTTTGCAGGTTGGGTCCGAGGAGGAGATCATGGCTATCACGGATGCCGGGCGTCTCATCAGGATCCCCGTGAAAGGAATTTCCATTTACGGCCGAAACTCCCAGGGAGTGAAGCTTATGGATATGTCCGACACGGGTGAAAAGGTGGTGTCGATCGCGCTGGTTCAGGAGGGCGAGGAGTAGTTTGAAAGAAGGGCCGGTGCGGGACATGAAAAGCATCCCATGGGATACCGGGTCGAAAACAACATTACTGGTTTTCCTTGTTCTGGCGATAATCCTGCTGTTCGGGTTTTCATCGTGTTCCTCCCGGTCCAGGGAAGAGGCTCTCTTCAAAGAAGCCATGGCGGCGCTGGATCAAGGGCTGGACGGTGCCGCGGTGGAATACCTTACCCAGTTCCTGGTTCGATACCCCAAAAGCGAGCTTGTCGAGGAGGCCCTTTATCAGAGGGGTACTATCTATCAGGTGTACCAGAGCCGCTACCAGGATGCCGTCAGCGACTACCGTGAACTGCTGGACCGGTTTCCGGATGGAAAAAGATCCTTGGAAAGCAGGCTGGCGCTTGCCGAGATTTTCAAGCAGAAGCTGGATAATTGTCAACTGGCCATTGTCCAATATCAGAAACTTATCTCCGATTTCGATACGGTAGTGGATGACGACAAATATCAGTTTCAAATAGCGGCATGCTATTTTGAGCTTCTCAACTTTGACCAATCGCTCCTGGAATACAGGATCCTCATAGACCAATATCCGGCGAGCCCCCTCGTTGATGACGCCTATTTCCAGATTGCCGCCGTTCTTCAGACGCAGGGAAAGGCTAAGGAGGCCGAGCGGGCATGGCGTACATACATGGCCCGCTACCCCGCGGGAAAACACATCACGGATGCCGAGTTCGGGCTGGCCTCGACCCTGGAGGAGGAGGAAAAGCTGAAGGAGGCCCTGGCCCTTTACCAGGAGATTTTCGATAAATACGACAACAAGGAAGCAATCTCCTGGCGGATCGAAAGGGTGAGGGACAGGCTGAAGGCGAGGAAGAGGTAGAAACGGAAAGCAGCTTTCTGTTTCGTCAAAAGGTTCCCCTGGCGAGATATCTCTCCACGAAAACGGAAAACAGGGAGCGATGATCGTCATTGATCCCCTGGAACATGATCCCCATGCCTGGGGGGATATTGTTTTCCCGTTGGATGTTGGCGCGTGCCACAACGCCGTTCATAATTAGTTTTGACCCGGATGAGGGCAAGGAGAACCTCATGTTAACGGGGCCTCCGTTTGGAAAGGGGTCGGGGGTTTTGATGTACATGCCCCCGACACCGAAATCGTGGGTTTCCAGGCGTTGGGGCGCTTGTCTGACTGTGTGATATTCGGGTGTTACCAGGACCGGGAAATTCATAATCGATCGCAGATGCTGGCGGCGGTTTTTAAAGAGGGAACCTTCCAGGTTTTTGAAAAAGGATCTGATTGAAAGGGGCCACATCATTACCGAGTAGGCGCCGGCCGCGATGGCGGCGCTCCGGAAAAACTCGTCGGTTTGACTTGAGACTATATGGACCGGTAATTTTCTGAACTTGGGATCGTCTTTTATGGTTCGGCACAGTTGGATGGAATCCTTTTCGCCCAGATGGTCGCCGCAGATAACGGCGTCCTGCATGTCCAGCCGAAGAAGGCGGAGCCCCGATTCAACATCGCCGCGGAGCAGGCTTAGATATCCCAGCCGTTCGATAACCTGTCCCATATACCTTCGATTATAGCCGTCACCCTCAATTACAAGCACTCTCTTCAAGGTAGAATCTCCTGAAAAACACCGGGGTTGTGGATGCACATCAGGATGTGCAGTTTGCACCGGTCTGTGGGCATTCGGCCAGGGCCATCTTTCCGGCCGAGGTTTCCATACTGTAGGATGTCTATCATGTTGCATCTTGAATAACCTACGAGGCACGAAGCATAAGTTTTTCGGTGACATCTATTATCTGGGAAACATCAAATGGCTTTTGCACCAACCCATCGACACCAAGCCAGTCGATCTCCTCGAGGATCTCATCGAAAATGGAGGCTGTAATCACCACGATCTTTGACTCTATGGACATCTGTTTGATCTCTCGAAGGAGCTGGAATCCGTTGAATCC
This sequence comes from Deltaproteobacteria bacterium, assembly GCA_013151915.1. Lineage (NCBI taxonomy): Bacteria > Pseudomonadati > Myxococcota > Myxococcia > Deltaproteobacteria bacterium. The sequence goes on along the minus strand of JAADHJ010000024.1, from coordinate 2,610 downwards.
CGGCATCATACAGTCCAGAAAGATCATGGCCGGTGTAACATGGCTGAGGATTTTCATCGCCCGGGTGGCATTCAGAGCCACCATGACCTGGAAATCGTCGCCAAGTATCGTTTCGAGCGTATCTAAAATGCCCTGGCAATCGTCTACAACTAGTACAGCCTGGTTTTTTCCCCGCATCATTTCCTCCCGGAATTCATCCTTAAGGTTAGGTTGTTATTACAAAGAGCGGACAAACCGTTGTCTGCCTGAATTCAGCAAATTCCGCGCCAGTCCGGGGAATTACTAAAACTTCTTTAAATTCAATGTGTTAGGATTGATACAGTCGAATCGGGCGAAACGACTGCCTACGAACGTGGGCAGTTTCAGGCCTGCATCAGGGCCGGAAACGGCTGACCTGATCAACCTTGGCTTCAGGAAGTGAAATGGTGAAGGTGGTTCCGACTCCGCGTTCACTGGCAACCTCAATGGATCCGTTTTGATCCTCAATGATCTTGTTGGTAACCGCAAGGCCGAGCCCCGTCCCCTTTTCCTTGCTGGTGAAGAACGGGTTGAAGACCTCCTGGACATCATTCATGGGTATCCCGATCCCGGTATCCGATATCCGCAGTGCGATGATTGGAGTCTTCCCGTCCTCCTCTTCCCTGATGACCTCTATCGTCAACCTTCCGCCATGGGGCATAGCCTGTACGGCGTTGAGGATCACATTATAAATGGCGCGGGTAAGGTAGGATTCATCGGCAATCACCATCAGGGACGCGGCCCCGCCGAGGGGCCGAACATCGATGCCCGCGGCCTGAATCTCCGGTTCGAGGGTCTCCAGGACCTGTTCCACACAGGGAAAGATATCCATGGGCACGAGCTGCATCCTTGGCCTTCGGACAAGGTCCAGCAGATTTTCAAGGAGTTCGTTTACACGGTCAAGCTCCCTCGGAACGATGCGGTTGAACTTGCCGCGAAAAACCGCGCTCTGGTATTTCGCCGGAAACATCTGGACAAATGCCCGGACCGCCGTCAAGGGGTTCCTGATCTCGTGGGCCAGTCCGGCTGCAAAGGTTCCCAGCGCGGCGAGCCTGTCGGCCCTCCGTACCTTTTCTTCCAGGGATTTTTTCTCCGTAAGGTCCTGCATGAGGGCCAACAGCCCGACGGATGGCCCGTCGGGTTCCTGTATGTGCGCTGTGGAAACCTCCAGGATCCTGAATGTGCCGTCCTCCGCCTCCCATCGGATTTCCCTTCCCTGAACTGTGTTCTGGTCCACCGTGCCGCCGCGCAGCATTCCGGTGAGCGGGTTATCCGGGCCCCAGACTTCCATTGGGCTTCTGCCGATGACCTGCGAATCCTTCGTTCCAAGGAGTTCCTCGCTTTCCCGGTTGAAAGATGTGATCTTCCCACCGGCGTCCAGGGTAATCAGCCCGTTGGTTATGGAAAGAAGGACAAGGTCGCTGAAGTCTTTGAGGCTTCGGATTTCCTTCAGGTTCCTCTCCAGGCCTTCGCGCTGCTCCAGGAGCCTTTCCACCATCCAGTTGAAATTATCGGCCAGGTTTTGAATCTCATCCCCTGTCCTGGTCTCGATGCGCGTGTCGAAGTTTCCTTCAGACACCTGGACGGTGGCCTCCACCAGGCTTCCGAGGGGGACGGTGATCCTGCGGGTGAACATGGCCGAGATGAACCAGCCGGCGAGAATCCCGGACAGCCCCAGAAAAAAGATCACCATGTTAGCCTGGCGAATCTGGTTGAAGACGTTGTCCAATCTGAACCCCAGCCGGACAGTACCCCATATCTGCGCTGCCCCGGGGAGCGTCACGGGCATGATGATGTCCAACCCCGGTCCCTCGTACCCCTTGATAAGGGTCCCCCCCACGACCGGGCCCTCGGCGGAGCGAAGTTCCTTGCTCAAAGGAGCAGCCCTCTCATGCGCCCCGGGCTCACCCTGCCCGGTAAAGGCGGCCACCTTGCCCTCCTTGTCGTAGAGGATGACATAGGCGATGTCCGGGTTGCGGGAGGCCGCTTCGGCCTTCTGCTCCAGGGCCACGTAGTTATAGTTGACGAAATCATTGGAAGAGGAGGCGGAAATGCTGTGTGCCAGCTCGACGGCCGTTCGGCGGGACTGTTCGATCAGTATCTTTCGTCCCTGGTGGGCTACGAACCACCCGATGATGAACACGATCCCGGCTATGGTCAGCCCGAAAAGAAGGGTCAGCCTTCTCCGGAGGGTGGTGCGCCGCATCGCGGATGACCCTCAGGAACCGGGCGAAACCCTGACCTGGCGGAGGGGTAGATAGGGTGTCCCGATGGCGGGCAGATCGATACCGCTCACGTAGCCCTGAAAGGCGACCTGGGTGGCGATATCGAGGACGGGGATGACGGGCGCCTTTTCAAGGATGATCCTTTCGGCCTTTCGGTACATCCTCGAGCGGCTTGTCGGATCGGTCTCGCTTCTAGCCCCATCCAGCAGGCGGTCAACCTCCGGATCGCTGAACCCGGTGAAGTTCGCCTTCCCCCCGGTCTCGAAAAGGGGGGAAAGGAAGTCATCGGGGTCCGGGACGTCGGCGTACCAGGCATACCGGAAGAAGGGATAGCGTTTTTCCTCCAGACCCCTGGAAAACTCGTCCC
>JAADHJ010000023.1 GCA_013151915.1 Deltaproteobacteria bacterium | reverse complement strand
GAACATGGCGCCTTTTCCGGGAGGAGATTCTCCCCGTTCTGCCTGTCCACAAGTTGACCGGCATCTACAGCGAGCTTCAAGGTCGTCCGACCAATGCAAAACCGTGGGGTTCGTTCTCGCCCTTCAACCTTTTCTCAGTCTTATGATGATCCTTGAGATGTAACCAAGGTGTAATCCGGATAATGTACGATATTTTTCGCACGTTTGATTTCGGGGCACCCGGGGGGCTGGGATTCAGATTCAACGCTCAACGTTCAAGGTTCTTCGATACCTTAATGCGCCGGTGTTTCCATGCTTGCCGGGTCGAAGCTTTTGCGAAGACCGGTCCCCGCGTCAGCTTTTCTCTTCTCTGGACTCTGGACTCCCTGTCACGACATAGCTCGTAAGAGCGAAGTCGGATGGACCCTGGACTGTTTTATCCCGTTGAACGTTGGACCTGTTTCATCACGTTGGACTTTGGACGTTCGAAGAAAGAGCGATATTTTCCACATCATAATGGAAAACTCTTTGCGCATTTTGAATTGAAAGTGATTGGGAGTATAATAATTTGATAACCGGAAATATGATACAAAGCCGTGTCAACTGAACTTATCGTTGGTACTCAAGGACTAGATGAAGACACTTCACACCAATTAAAGACTTTATGACTGACAGAAATAAGGACAGATATGATGTTTCAGGACTTGTTGAGGCCCAATTTGAACCGGGTTCCATTAATCGAGTCCTCAAGAATCTACTTGGCATAACCAGCAAACCCGAGATGGACAGAACTGAAACCCTCGCGCTAGAGAGAACCGTTGATAAAGTCAAAGATATTTATGATGAAGCTCATCAATTCTCCCTTGAAGATATTCGAGACATTCATAAACTCTGGCTTTGTGACATCTACAAATGGGCTGGAAGTTACAGGCAGGTCAACATGAGTTCCGAGGGAATAACTTACGCCACAGCTGCGCAAATTCCTAAATTAATGGATGAATTCGGTAAAAATGTTCTGGAGAAACAAACCCCTTGCAACTTTGACTCAACTGACCTGATTACAAAAGCCCTCGCAGAGGTTCATACGGAACTTATCCTGATTCACCCTTTTCGAGACGGAAACGGCAGGATTGCCAGGCTTCTTTCCACCCTGATGGCGCTGCAGGCCAACATGCCGCTTCTCGATTTCAAACCAATGTTGAAAGACGATCGAAAAAATTATTACGCAGCAATTAAAGCGGGATTTGACAGGAACTATGAACCGATGGAAGAGATATTCAAACAGGTAATTAACCGGACTCTTTCCGGCCGCGCGAAGAGGATTTAGCTGATCCTCCGATGGCAGAATTGAGAGATCTTTTCAATGATGGCGTCAAGCTTCCCAATTCAACTGCTGTTGAACTGGATATATTAGTAACAAGATCCTTCTCGTAAAGTTTCTTGTCCCTCAGGTAAGGATTTGTCTGAGATAATGGCTTCTTTTTCATGATTTTATTCTACCATATTTCCACCTTTGCAACACCATTTGATTAAGCACCCGGCAACTCCTGGGGCAAAACCTCATATCCTCAAGGTTTTCCCATTTTGGTCCCTCTTTGCCTGTTAAAGGTGGCCTCCAAAACTTGGACAAGGGCATAAGATAGAAATTACACCAAAAGCAGGGACCGTGTCCAAGTCGAAGAGGAAGCCTGTTTTGATCCCCTCCACCCCCTTCATCCCTGTAAGACCGCCTTATTCATCCCTCGCTTATGACCTACTTTTCCTCTCTCTGGACTCTGGACTGTTTCATCACGTTGAACGTTGGACCTGTTTCATCACGTTGAACATTGAACGTTGAACCATGGTCCTGCCCCCCATTGACCCTGCATGAGCAATGTGGTCATAATGTCCCCATGAAAAAGCACATTTCCGAGGTCATCGAGGTCATCCGGAGAACCCCTGCCAGCAAGAGCATCAGGTTCCGGAAGCCGGACGGCTTCGGGTACGAGCCGGGGCAGTACAACATCTTCACACCGCTGCCCGACGAGTCCGACCTGTCCAAACCGCTCTCCTTCTCCTCCTCCCCGTCGGAACCGTTCCTTGAGGTCACCAAGAGGATATCCTCATCGGATTACAGCGCCGTCATGGACCGCGTGGTGAAGGGAAGCGGGGTCGCGTTCGCGGGCCCTGCAGGGCAGCTTACCTACAGGGGTGGAAACGGCCCGGTGGTGTTTATCGCGGGGGGGATCGGAATTACCCCCGTCAGGAGCATCCTGCGCTACCTGGAGGATACGGAGGTCCCGGAGGAACGCGTCCTTTTCTACGCCAATCAATGCCTGGAGGAGATAGCCTTCAGGGAAGAGCTGGAAAGGATGCGGGAGGAAAACCCTTTATTTGAGCTGGTCCATATTCTCCAGGACCCGCCGAAGGGTTGGAAAGGCCCCACAGGGTTTATCACCCCTGAGTTGATCGAAGGCCTCGTGACGGACGACGAGGCGGCCCGAACCATCTTCCTCTGCGGCCCTCCTCCCATGGTTTCTGCCCTGGAGAGCTTTCTCGTTGAACTCAGGGTTCCCCGTGAGAAGATCCGGAAGGAACAGCTTCTCGGGTACGAGACCCTGGTTTGAGTCCAGAGTCGAGAGTCCAGAGTCCAGAGAGGAGAAAAACAGACACGGGGAACAGAACGAAGAGAATGGATAAGGCAGTGCTGATTTAACAGGGATGAAGGGGATGGAGGAAAGCGACTCCCCTCACCCAAGTTGCTGTTGATCCTTGTTGCCCTGGATGAAAGTGAACTTTGATCCAGGGTGCAAGGATAACCAGCCGATTTCAAGGAAATCCCGCTCCGACCAGAGAGCGGTTGGGTGAGAGGATAGAATACATCATACCCTTCAAACTCCCCGACAAACCAATGCGCCTTATTGCGGTGAGCCGCTCCTTAACCCAAAGTTTTAAGATTTTCTCCGTAAAACCCTGTGGAGCAGCCTGCAAGCGGCTGTACTGTGGTAAAACTATGTACCCTGCCGCAATCCCCTACAGTTTGAACCTCAGGCTGGCACCAGCCACCATGTTCCGGCTGTCGGTATCGAAGGCCCCGCCAAGATCGATCTTGACGGCGAGAAGGCTGAACCCGACGCCCAGGTGAAGGACCTCAGGCGCCCCATCCAGGGCCATGTTCTTGCTGAACCCGCCCCTCAGCTTAAGGACCGGGAGTGCCAGTTCGGCTCCAACCGCCATCTCCCGGAACTTCGCCCCCGAGAAACTCTCCGTGGTGGACAGATCGAAGTCCCCCACCACATGCAGAAGCGCCATGTTTATGGAGACACCCGCCCGGTACCGTGTATCCGGCTCATAAGTGGACCCGTCGAAAAACTCGGCTTTCGGGGCCACGAGATCCCGCGCAACGATCCCGACGTCCACAAGGGGCGTCAGGCTGGTAAGAAAACCAACGTCCAGGGCCGTAGCGGTATAATCGTGTTCGCTCTGCTTTAACGTGTCCAGGTCGATATTTCCTGAGTTATTGAAGGCGGAAACGGTGTTGAAATAGCTGCTTCCGTTGATCTGCCTGAGGTTGGCTCCCAGGGTGAAGCCGGAAAACTCCCGGGCGGCGGAAAAGACCAGCTGACGGGCGTCAATACCCTTGAATTCGAGGGTTGATGAATTGTTGAGATAATCAGCGGCTGTGGATATATTAGATGTATCCATGGCGGTGATAACGGAAGCGTCGATGAGATCGGAATATCCCACACCCACCATGAGGCCAAAGGCCTTCAGAGCCACGGCTGCCCCGCCATACACCTCGGCGTCAACAGAGTTTTTTCCCGGCTGGTCCAGGGAGATGATGAGGTTGTCCATGGCAGCCAGGTCCGCTGAGGATGCCCCGGCAGCCCAGGTAGCAAGATCCTGTCCGCCTAACAGGGCGTCGATGCTGTCGAGCTTGTCCTGGATGCCGATGTGGTCATCGACACGGACGGTGGCGACCGGCACAACCAGTTCCAGATGGCCCCCTTTTGCAAGAAGCGCCGGATTATAGTTCACGGCCGAAATGCCCGAACCGCCGGCAACGTAAGCACCTCCCATACCCAGAGCGCGGACATCGGTATAGGGAAAGGGGAAGGCGTGGGCGGCGGACCCGACTCCCAATATCAGAAGTGCCGCCATCAGAAAAATAATATTCTTTTTCATCGCTTTTTCCTCCTTCGTGGCCATAATAGCCGGTAGAAAAACGGATCAACCGGATTCTGTCCTTGACAAACAAAAGATTTTCCCACTTTATGGGACGATATTTGTCACTTTAACATTAAAAAGGGTACTTTAGTTGCTTAAGATCGTCAACATGGGGGTAACACTGCAAAAATCCTGCCTTTTTTCCCTTCCATTCCCCAGGGATCACAACATTCCTTTCCCACACCGTGACCCGTGTGGATCATTTGGTGCGCGCCATGCCTGTTAAGAGAGAACACCCTGTTCAGATTCGCAACGTCATGACCTCAAACGTGGCGACGGTATCGCCACTCACGCCCCTTGTCACCGTGTGCAGAATGATGAGGAAAAGGAAAATATCCTGCGTTCTGGTCATGGATGGAAAGAAGATCCTGGGGATCATCAGCGAAAGGGATCTGGTGCGGACTATCTCCCGGAAGGGGGGAGACCTGATGGGAAGCAATGCCTCTGACGCCATGTCCTCTCCCGTCGAGACGCTGACCACCGATGTTACCCTGGAGAAAGCCGTACAGCTCATGCGCCAACAAGGGTATCGCCGATTTCCCATCCTGAACGAGGATGGCGCCCTTATCGGCATCGTCACCCGGTCCGACGTGCTCCGGACCTTCACGAGAGAACTGGAGATCGCGCACGAAGAGATGAAGGACCTGGCGATCCGGGATTATCTCACCGGCCTTTACAACAGGCGTTTTTTCATGGCCGTCATGGAAAAGGAGTTCTACAGGTCAAAAAGATATGATGTTCCCCTTTCATTGATCCTGCTCGATATTGACGACTTCAAGAAATTCAACGATCTTCACGGCCACCAGTATGGGGACCAGATTTTAATGACCCTTTCGGAGATCCTGAAGCGGCTTTCCAGGACGTCGGATATCATCTCCAGGTTCGGCGGAGAGGAATTTACCATCATCGTCCCTAAGGTAGAATCGAAGCAGGCCGCGTATTTTGCAGAAAGGCTGAGGGCCGCCCTTCAGGAAGCGGGCATCACTGTTTCTGTAGGGGTAATCTCCTTCCCCGAGGCGAATCTGAGATTTCCCGACGACTTGATCAGGAGGGCGGACGCAGCAATGTACTATGCAAAGGAACATGGGAAGAACAGGGTCAAGGTCTGGGACCAGGATATGGAAAAGATGAGAGATCCCGACTCCACGGATTGATGACCGCAAGACGGATCGGCCGACATCGCAGATTCCCGAGATACCGGTTGAACATGATGATTACATGAGAAAAAGAGGAAAACGGAATGGCACATGATGACAATGGACACACACTGGCGGTATTTGTCGATTTCGAGAATATAGCGCTCGGTTTCAAAGGAAAAATGAAGGGAAAGAAGTTCGACATCGAAAAGGTTGTGGAACGCCTGGTCGAGAAAGGAAAGATCGTCGTTAAGAAGGCCTACGCGGACTGGACCCGCTATGCGGAGTACAAGCACAGCCTCCACGAGGCCGGGCTTGAACTGATCGAAATTCCCAAAAGACAGATGGTCGGCAAGAACTCGGCCGACATCCGCCTGGTGGTCGACGCGTTGGACCTGTCCTGGGCAAAGGAACATATCGACACGTTTGTCATCGTTTCGGGTGATTCCGATTTTTCACCGCTCGTTTCCAAACTCAAGGAAAACGGCAAGAGGGTCATAGGCTTAAGCCTGCAGGATTCCGCATCCGCCCTTCTCACGGACAACTGCGACGAGTTCATCTTTTACGAGGAGCTGGATAATCCCGTAGGAATCCCCCCCAAACTGGGGGCATCCATACCCAAACAGCGCAAGGAGGTCTTACAGCTTCTGGCGGATTCCATCATCGCGCTGGTAAGGGAAAACAAGGAGATCCTCTGGTCCTCAATGGTGAAGGAGACCATGAAACGGAAGAGACCGGCTTTTTCCGAGTCCACCTACGGATACCGAACATTCAGCGAACTGCTCGAGGACGCCGAAAGACATGGGCTTATCAGGCTCAGGACGGATGAGAGGAGCGGGTCTTACATCGTGATCGGGTTCGGCAAGGAGCAGGCTGGAAACAGGTAATCTACAGGGACAAGGGCGGGATTCCTTCCTCGCTCCACCCCCGTTGCCTATAGTAGATATCCAGAATCTTCTCGTAATCTTCCCTGGACACTACACTCCCCTTCCGGGGTCCTGACGGCACAGGGTCATCAAATGTGCGCCTGGGCGGATAGTCGTCCTTGCGACCGATGCCGAGCCGGACGTTGATGGCGCGGGTCAGATTGAAGATATGGTTGGAGCACCGGGACAGGTCCTCCATGGACCTCTCCACCCCGGTGACGGCCGTGTAGAACCTCTGGTAATACTCCTCGGGAAAACCCAGCTCGATCCAGGGAAGGCGACAGACCCCCAGCATGTCGAAGAGGGGCCGGATGGTCTGATGGTAGATGACGAAATCCGCCTTTTCCTTGAACCCCCAGCCGGTGCCGTTCTCAAGTTCGGAAGCAACTGTCCACGACCTGGTGTGATGGGCGCCGATATCTGAGGTCCCATACCCCAGCGCCATGGAGATGGCCGCCCTGGCATCGTAGGCCGACTGTTCAAGCCCCTTGACATGGGACAGTATCCCATCCAGCCCCGGCCACCTGGCGATAATGGCCCTCGCCCCTCCTGCAAGGGTGTCGCCCACGCCGTCTCGGTGCGCTATCTTTTCAATGAGCTGCAGGATCGTCTCCTCATCACCCCAGGACAGCAGCATGCCGTCAAGATCTTCGGGCGTCACGACCCCTTTTTCCTGGCCCTCGATCATGGCGCCTACAATGGACCCCGATGAAATCGTGTCGAGTCCCAGGTCGTCGCAAAGGGAGTTGGCCTTCAGGATGCAGGCGAAGTTGGAAACCCCCAGGTTGCTCCCGAGCATCGCGGCAGACTCATACTCCGGTCCCTCGGTCACCGTACCCCGGTATTTGCCCTCCTTGACCAGGCAGACATTTCCACACGACATCGAGCATCCGAAGCACGCCGTGTCGCCGATTTTGTAGCGGTCTTCCATGACGTAGCCGTTCATCTTTTCAGCTCGATCGAAGGAGGTTTCCTGGAAATTCCTCGTTGGCAGAATTCCCATGGAGTTGGCATAATCGATCACCGACATGAGGCCCTGCTGCTGCCAGAACCGGAAAAGCTCATGGGACTTCAGCAGGTCATAGCCCTCGCGGGATATCCCAATCAGAGCATCGAGATCATGAACGGGCAGGTCCCTGGACCCGCGCACGGCTATGGCCTTTACGTTTTTCGACCCCATCACCGCGCCGATGCCTATGCGGCCGGCATTCCTGCTCCAGTCTGCGTTGACGCAGGAGAAAACGGCCTCGTTCTCTCCGGCCACACCGATGGAAGCGATTTTCATATCCTCGTCACCTGTCACCCCGCGGACCAAAGCTTCCGTCTCGATGGTGGTTTTTCCCCCGGCCTCCGGTATGGGGATGATCCTGACACGATCATCCTCGATGATCAGGGCCGAAAGCTCCGGGGCCCGGCCCCGAAGTACCACCGCGTCGTAACCCGCCTGGCGCAATTCCACGCCGAAAACGCCCCCCATGCTGCTGTCGCCGTAGATCCCGGTCGCCGGGGAGAGGGTGACGAAAGAGTTCTTTCCAGAGGCAGGTAGATACAGACCCGTAAAGGGCCCTGGGGCAACGACCAGGATGTTTTCCGGACCAAGAGGGTTAATCCGTCTGCGGGTATTTTTTACGTTATCGGCCACCAGACGGGCCCCGAACCCGCGGCCACCTATGTACTGGAGTGCGAAGTCCTCATCGACGGGTCGGATGGACGACTCGCCCCGGGAAAGATCAACCTCCAGAATTTTAAAAAAGTACCCGCCCTTAAGCTTCATCCTTCTTGCCCTTTTCTCTCGTATAATGGAGGACCTTCTTCTGACCTCCGTCCATATACTCCACCTTGCTCATCCTGGCGTAGTGCTTTGCGGTAGAGAGCCGGTGTGCCTGGCCCATGATATGTTTAGGATGGAACTTCAACGCCTCCTTGGGGCAGGCATCCACACACAACGGTGCGCCATCGCAGAGGTCGCACTTGAGGGGCCGATCAAGATCTTCGTGCAGGAACATTGCGCCGAATGGACAGGCCGTAATACACTGATTGCACGAGATGCACCTTTCCTCGTCCAGCCGCACAATACCATTCTCACGATAGATGGCGTGGGTCGGGCAGTTCTCACCGCACTTCGGCACCCCACACTGCCTGCACACGATGGGTATCCGTATAACAGGGTGGGGGTAGAGAACCATTACCCTCATCCTGCTTTTCTTGGGATTATTGACACCCTCCCGCCCGACGCTGCAGGCGAGTTCGCAGACCTTGCATCCTGAACATCTCTCAGGAATAACAGTCAACTGCATGGAGACCTCCGTACGATGGGGATGGACTTTTTACGACCATATCAACAATGATAAGCTATAATGGAGAAAACAGAATCCGTGTTCCGTATTCCAGCCTTTGGATGTCGGAACTGCCGAAGTCCAGGCCATGACAGGGAGAAAAATCATGGGCGACACAATCCTGATCTACGGAAAATCCACGTGACCTTACACCAATAAGGCCCGTGAGGCCTACAGGGCAAAGGGTGTGGAGGTGGATTATCGTGACGTACAGTCCAATCCCCGGTTTCTCGACGAAATGCTGAAGATCGGGGGCGGGAACAGGAGTGTTCCCCTCATCGTTGACCATGGAAAGGTAACGGTCGGCTACGGGGGCACCTGAGGGGTCTAGATAACCGGCGGGCGCCGGTTTAACCAGGTCCTTTAACGGGCGGCACCAGGATCGACTCCACAGGTTCCGACCCTATATTCCTCACCAGCACAAAACTCTTTATCAGGCTTTTGTTCACCGCCAGGAAGGAGTGATTGAGCTTCGCCTGGTCAAACACCTCGATAACGCTCGGGTCAATCAGTGTGTCAAGCTTCTCCGTCGTATTCCAGTCCGTGAGAACTCCCATGAAATCATGGCGCTGGGCAGGGATCAGTGCCCTTTCCAGGCACATTTCAACATCCTCGGCGATCTTCCTCACCGCAACAACCCCCGAGATTTTCTCCAGTGTAACCAGTTCCATGGAAACATAAAGGTTCACCTGGCTTCGTCTTTCGTATCTGGCCCTTTCCGACTTGGTGCTGTGGGGACACACGTAATCTCTTATTCCTACGATAAAATCCTTGTTGACGTGGTGACCGTCCACCGTTTTGATAATTTTCGACGGCCCGTTCAGAATCCTTATCAGTCCCTCTCCCTCGATCTTGGCGTGAAGAACCTTCCGGCGGTATCTTTTGATCTCCTCGTAGCCGAATACACCCATGGGATATTCCGGGAAGATGGAAATATATTTCGTGGGCTCAATGGACATCAAATCAGATCCAGGCGAAAATCGCCGCCCCGGTAACTACGAAAATCAACCCCCACAACCGCAGTCCCATCTCCGAAATGCCCAGCCATGTGGTGATCAGTGCCCGGACCGTCTGCTCATTACCTACCAGGAAGAAGACCCCTTTCCCGACAATCAGTATGCCCAGAAGAAAAAGGAACCAGACCACACCGCTCCAGAAGGAGGCTATGGTCAGCAAAACGCCAAAGACAGCGATGGAACCTCCCCATATCTTCAGATTGGCCTCCTCAGCAAACCACTGGAGAAATCCCTTTACCTTTTGGGTATGGAGAACCATGGCGCTACCGATGGCAATCCAGAGAACCGACACGACAAAAAGAAACCAGACCATTTCCATCCCCCCTGCTACTCTTTGGATTCAAAATCCATCACATCAATCCTCAGAGCCTGTTAATACCGCCTTTACCAAAGCCCCGTATTCCTGCAGTATATTTCCTTCACTACATGATACCCAAGAACAGTGGATCCAACAAGCTCATTTGACAAGATCTACTACAGTGGCGCCCCATCCCCCGCCGGATTCATCTGAATTTCTGAAGCCCCTTACAGTGGGCATACGGGCCAGGCGCTTCCGGACGGTATCCCTGAGGACCCCTTTTCCCTTGCCATGGATGATCCTGACCTCGAAAACTCCCTGTTCCCTGCAGGCGTTGATGTATTCCTCAACGACGCTGCTCACGTCGCACGGTTTGAATGCATGGAGATCGATAACACCGTCAACTGGAACCCTCGCAATACCGGGGAATTTTTCCTCCCCCTTGGGCGCTTTAAAATCTTCAGGCAATACGGAACCTCTCGATCAGGTCCCCCTCGGCCGCAGATGAATCCAGGATTTTTTCTGTACCATCAGGGGCCTTAACCCTCACAGGTGCATGACCCAGCTCAACCGCCTTGCTGTAGCGCACCGTAAAGGAGGCCGCGAGGATTATCTCATCAGGCAGGGCGGTCCCCTCCACAAGGGTTATCGGACCGGGGATATCATCCACCCTCAGATCATAATCGCCGGAAGAAAAAAGACTCTCCAGTTCCTCGTTGTCGGCATGGTGTCGCCCAATGATCACCTTGCTTCCACCGGGCATCCTGAAGTGCCTTCCAACCTTCAGCCGTTTGACGTCAAGGGGTGTGGCATCCGGGTTGTGGTCGAAAAGATCCTTGAGTCGAAGGGAAAACCCGGGATCAGTCAGCAAACACCCTCCGGCCGGTGACGGAAATTCATGGATGCCGAACGCCCTTGCCATTTCCATCTGTCGTTTTCGGGAACGTCCCTGAATATCCAGAAGCCTGGAACGGTCAACAAGCCCTGCCTTTTCCACATCCGTCTCAGGGAGGAGCCTGGCGGACATGGGTCTTAATATGAGTCCTTCACATCCGGAGGTGCTCTCAACAATGGCCAGCGCGCCGGCGTTCTGTGACATGGGCCTTTGCCCAAGTATCTCTCCGGAAAAGAGAAAATCCGCTCCCATTTTCTCAAGAAGTCCACCCGCTTTGCTGAACATCATGGCGTGGCAGTCTATGCATGGGTTCATGTTTTTGCCATATCCGTGGGAGGGGTTTTTAACCATGACCAGATGCTCATCGGTGATATCCAGGATGACATGACGGATCCCCAGGGACCTTGCAGCGTACTCCCCTTTCGCACTGCCGAAGAAGGGAGTTTGGAAGGTAAGTCCAATAACCTCGATCCCTTGATCCATGAGGACCATGGCAGAAAGCATACTGTCCAGCCCCCCCGATAGAAGACCTATGCCGCGGACATTTCCAGCGCTGTTTTTCCCAATAAGGCTCAACTCGACTCTCCTGCCTGAAGTAAACCGTTTCTTTCCCTTCCATATAGTCCAACATGCGGGACACCTAGTCAAGGGGTGCTTATGCCTCAGGTCGTCAGGGCATGACAGCGTCAGGGAGTCAGGGTATGGCGGCATTGCCCACACGGGAGACAAAAAAGCCCCGTGCCGGGTCGCCGGCACGGGGCTTTTTTGTTTGAATAATCGCCGGCGCTACTGTTTGGCTACAAAATCCTGGATCCACTTGGTGGAGACTGATTTCGGCCTTTCAATAGGTGCGCCCAGAGCCCTGTTTACGATAAGCTGAGAGGTCATTCCCATGGTGCGGGATACGCTGAACAGGACGGTGTAGTAGCTGAATTCCCTAATCCCGAAATGATAGACCAGTGCACCGGAGCCCGCGTCCACATTGGGCCACGGGTTCTTGGCCTTACCATGCTCCTTGAGGATGCCCGGTACGAGTCTGAAGAGCTTCTCAACCGTCTGGAAAACCGGATCCTCCGGGATATTATCTTTCCCGAACTGCAGTTGGGCGGTGTATCTGGGATCTGTAACCCTCAGGACGGCATGGCCGTATCCGGGAATCACCTTGCCTGCGTTCAGGTTGTCCCAGCAATATTCGGTAGCCTGTTCATCTGTGGGCACACCTCCGAATTTCTCCATCATCTTGAGGACGAAACTCAGGCACTCCTGGTTGGCCAGGCCGTGGAGGGGGCCTGCCAGGCCGTTGAGGCCGGCGGAAACTGCATAATAGGCGTCGGACAGGGCGGACCCCACCGTGTGGCACACATGGGCGCTGACATTGCCCCCCTCATGATCGCTGTGCAGGGTCAGGTAGAGCCGGAGCAGCTTGGCAAGCTTACCTTCCGGGTCGGGGACACCCAGCATCCTGGCGTAGTTGCCGCCCCAATCAAGGTTGGGATCCGGTGCGATACGCGGCCCTTTTTTGAACCTCATCCGGTAGATTCCTGCCGCAATTTCGGGAAGCACCGCCAGGAGATTCAGGGAGTCCTCCATAGTAGACTCCCAATACTCCGTTTTCTTGACTCCCGCGGCATAGGCCTTGGCGAACTGGGACTCCTTTTGCATGGAAATGATTGCAGCGCTGAGCATTGCCATGGGGTGGGAGTCATCGGGCATGGCCTCGAGCACGTCCCACACGTAGGAGGGGGTTTTTGCCCTCGCGGTCAATTCCTTCTGAAGGTCGGCCAGTTCCTCCGCATTGGGGAGTTCGCCTGTGACAAGGAGAAAAAAGATCTCCTCGGGGATCCTGTCGGTCAGCTCGCCCAGGGGAATGCCGCGGATAATAAGCCCCTGGTCCGGCTCAACAACGGAGGTGTCACAGATCATCCCTTTGATACCCCGCATTCCCCCGTAGGCCATGGCTACAGTGGCCTCCGAAAGGACGACATCCCCACGGGTTTTTACAAGGGTTCGGACTTCATCCCGGAGACCCGGGATCTGGCTTGCGAATTTCTCCTTTAGGCCTGCCATTTTCTTTCTCCTTTGCCGTAGGTAACTGTTACGGTTTTCTGAATGCCCCTAAAATACGGTACGATGATTACACCGAAAATTAAGGGCCATTATCCTCGAGAAAATTCAGGATGAACCGATATATGTGGTAACAAACGGACGTTTTTACTCCCTATCACACCTACATAAACATCCTGTATACAAAATACAGTATATCATAACCTGAGCGCAAGTAGTTTTTTGGCCGAGTAGTGATTTTTTTTACAGGTTTTTGGCAAAACCATATCTTGAGGGGGTCGTAAAAAGTCCAGCCATGGCTTTTTACTCCACGGAAAGCGAAAAATGTCATTTTTACTTCCCTTGCAAAGTCATCAATCTTGACGGCCGCCATCTCCTGTGCTTACCTCTAAAAACCGGGGTTGATACCTGACGGTTTTACGATCAGGAGGAAGTACATGAGCCGATTGGAGCCGGAGGAAAAGATTCCAAGAGACTTCTTGCGAGGTTGTCAAGGTTAGCAGGGCGGAGATTCCCCTTTATGGAACAAACATTCATCGTACCTGAGATCCAGTTTTTTACCCTGCTTACCATTGCCGCAGGCATAGCGGTAGCGGTGAAATATGTTCGGCTGCCATACACCATTGCCCTGGTGATCGGCGGATTGCTGGTCGGCATAACCGGCGTCAGTCCATACCTCCTCACCCAGGAACTCATCCTGTTCGTCTTTCTACCTCCCCTCCTGTTTGAGGGCGCGATACACTTCGAGCTTACCGGCCTGAAAAGAAACCTCCGCCCCATCGGCATCCTGGCCCTTCCGGGCCTTCTCATCGCGGCGTTTCTGTCAGGGTTCCTCATCCAGAAGATAACCGGGCTTCCCATGGCGACAGCCCTCCTGGTAGGGGTCATGATTTCCCCGACTGATCCCATTTCGGTTCTCGCCCTCTTCAAACGGCTTGGCGTTCCTCGAAGGCTTTCCATGATTGTGGAAGGCGAATCAGTTTTCAACGACGGGACCGGTATCGTCCTGTACGGTGTACTGGCCGGCATCGTTACTTCCGGGACCTTCAATCCGATCACTTCGGTGCTTCTCTTTTTCAAGGTGGTCATAGGCGGACTTGTGGTAGGCCTGATCCTGGGGCAGATAGCATTTCATATCCTCAAGAGGCTTGACGATCACGTCCTCGAGGTGCTCATTACCATTATCCTGGCGTATATTTCCTTTATCGTTGCGGAACACTCGCTGCACGTGTCCGGTGTCATGGCGGTAGTCGCGTGCGGGGTTGTAGTAGGCAACCAGGGCGCCCGTTACGCCATGAGTCCGACGACCCGCATCGCCATCAAGAACTTCTGGGAGATCGCCGCTTTTATCATCAACTCCCTCATTTTTCTTCTCATCGGAACCCGGATCCACCCCAGTGAACTCATTGCCATTTTTCCTTCCATTCTGGCGGTCTTCCTCGTGGTGGTCGCGGCCAGGGCCGTGGGTTGTTATCCTCTCATTGGAGCGCTGAATCTCATGGGGGAGAGGGTGCCGAGAAAATGGATTCACATCATCAATTGGGGCGGAATTCACGGATCAATCCCCATCGCCCTCGCCCTCGGTCTTCCGGCCATTGCTCAGCGTGACTACATCGTATCCCTGGTGTTCGGCGTGGTCTTTCTGTCTCTCACGGTTCAGGGGCTTACAATGGCCCCCCTGGTTCGTATCCTGGGCGTAGCGGACCGGGATCGGGCAACGGAGGCGTACGAACGCACGGTTGCCAGGTCTGTCCTTCTCAAGCGCGCCATAGAGGACCTGGGCCGGAGGAAAGATGAGGGCAGGATCTCGGAGGCCATCCACAAAAGGCTGTCCGAAGAACTGAAAGAGGAGCTCCAGACTATTCAGGCCAGGATGGAGAAACTGGAGCGCGCCCCTGCAGTTCAGTCATCCCTTGAGGAAAAGACCAGGCGATCCATCCTCATGCTTCAGAAAAGCACCCTGCTGGACATGGAGGTACAGGGGGAGGTGAGCCATGAAAATGCCTCGGATATTATCGCGGGCATCGACAAATCCCTGGAAAAAATCGAGTCCCTGGAAAAAACCGCCGCCAGGGAAACGACTGAAGACTGAATCAACACCACTGCCGTTTCCTTCATCAGGAAAGTGAAAATGACACTTTTCGCTTTCCGTGGAGTAAAAAGCCACGAATAGACTTTTTACGACACTATAAATAATGGGTTCATCCAGTTAATGCGTACCTTATATTATTTTGCTGTCATTGCGAGGAGTATCGAGGGAGACGAGAGTGACGCGGCAATCCCGGGCGGAGCTGAAAAGCCGGCGCCCTCCGGCCGCTATGGGATCGCTTCGCATAGGTTACAGCTCGCGATGACAGATGGCGGGATACGGTTCGCGATGACGAATGGTGGAGTATGATCCACTCCACATCCAGGTACTCGTTTCCCGGATGATCCAAATAATGTATAAACAGCTATGGACAGCCTGCCCCACAAGGAGTATTGGGACCTCTTCGGCAGCCTGATCGAGTCGGCGGATATGGGAGCCGTGGCCGGATTCTTTGGTTGGGTTTTCTACTGGCTGGATTTAGTGCCTGATCCAATAATCCACACCCACGTGCTTTCCGAGATCACCTTCCTCGTGGCGTTGTCGGCCGGGCTGATCGGAACGTGGATCATGGTACGCACAAAAAACAGGCTTGGAACCAAAAATGACCGGATCCTGCACATGTTTGAGATTTCCTATGCGATAATCGCCGGCCTTTCCGGTTTGATAGTGAACATGGTCCTTGCCCCGCACTAGGAGCCTGTCCGTTATTTATTACTTTAAAACCCTTCTTTAAAACCCTGCTTGCCAAGCCGATTTATCACGTTGAAGCCGAAGGTGGAGTTCATTCCCAAAGACGTATACGGAAGCTTTACGCGAAGGCTGGTGGAGCAGCCTTCAAACGGAACCCCTTGTAAGCCTGGCATATTTGGGAACCCACATCCTCGATTCCACTAACTCATCGATCATGTCCGGAGCCACCGTTTTTCCCGCGACACCCTGTTCAATGGCCGTTTCGGCTACCTCGGCTGCTACCCCCCTGCACAACGTTCTAAGCTCTGAAATGGGCGGATAGACACAATTTGCGTCGAGCCAATCCTTTGATACGAGTTCGGCCAGTTTAGTTCCAGCCGCCGTAAACATCTCATCGGTAATAATCTTTGCTCCCACAAGGATTGCCCCCAGCCCGATTCCGGGGAAAATATAAACATTGTTCCCCTGACCAATGACGTAAACCTTTCCCTTGTAGTGCACGTCCGTGAAAGGGCTTCCCGCCGAAACGATCGCTTTTCCATCGGTCCATCTGTAGATGTCCTCCGGGGTCGCTTCCGTTTTGTCCGTGGGGTTGGAAAGAGGAAAGATTACCGGTCTGTCCACTTTTTCGGCCATGGCCCTGACTATTTCCTCGCTGAAAGAACCCGCCACTCCGGAAAAACCGGCCAGGACGCTGATCCCGGCATTTCTGGCCACATCCAGGAGAGAAACCTCTCGGGGGTTATCCAGGGACCATCCCCGGGCAAAATCGGCGCTCCTGGAAAATTCCCTCTTGTACTCATCCACCCTTTCCCTTCCCTCAAAAACGACTCCCATCCTGTCTAGGACGTAAATCCTCGCTCCCGCCTCGTCCTTTGAAAGACCCTTCCCTATCAGGGCCGTTCGGATCTGCCTGGCGACCCCTATTCCCCCGGCGCCTGCCCCGAATACGGCGAACAGTTGATCGGTGAGTTTTTCCCCCTTGATTTTCAGTGCCCCTATGATCCCTGCGAAGGTCACCGCACCCGTCCCCTGGATATCATCGTTAAAGGAGGGGATTTCGTTTCTGTACCTCTGAAGGAGGGTAAAGGCATTCTGTTTGCTGAAATCTTCCCACTGGAGGATCGCGTTGGGAAATTTTTCCTTGACTCCTTTTACGAATTTATCCACGAAATCAAAATATTCGTCCCCGCTGAGTCTTTCCCTTCTTATCCCTAGATACAGGGGATCGTTCAGAAGCTCCTCGTTGTTCGTACCTACATCAAGGGTGACAGGGAGGCAGTTGGCCGGATGGATTCCCGCCGCTGCGACATAAAGGGATGATTTTCCCACGGGAATCCCCATCCCCCCAATCCCCTGATCCCCTATGCCCAGGATTCCCTCCGAGTCGGTTACCACGATCATCTCTATGTTCTTCCGGTCGGGAAAGGATTGGAAAATATCCTCAACCCGGTCGATGTTGTCGGGGAACAGGAATATCCCCCTTGTGAACCTGAAAATGTGGCTGAACATCTGGCAGGCGAGGCCTACAGTGGGGGTGTAGACAATGGGGACCATTTCATCGAGATGTTCCAGGAGAAGGGCATAGAAAAGTGTCTCATTTCTGTCCTGGAGCGCCCGAAGGTAGATATATTTTTCAAGGTCGGAGGTCTTTTGGGTAAATCCTTCGTATCTTCTGGCCACCTGCGTTTCAAGTGTTGAAGCGACGGAGGGAAGGTACCCGTCGAGGTTGAAAAGCTTTCGCTCCTCCAGGGGAAAGGCTGACCCTTTATTGAGAATGGAATTACGAAGAATTTCGTATCCTTCGGATTCAACACGGTAAACATCATCGCCGTTTTCGTCCTTGAATTTATGGTATCGCAGCATAATTTCCCCCTACGCGTTGAATGGGAATACCCGAAAATTTCTCAGCCATGTCATACATGACAACTATTTGCATGTAGTATACATGATTCCGCGCATGGGTATAAGAAATTTTTCACAACATTGATAGGATAGGATAGCAGGAAATCCAACTGGAGAAAAGAACGTTCAATGTTCAACGTCCAAAGCTCCGCCCGGGATTGCCGCGTCCCCTTCGACAAGCTCAAGGTCCTCGCAATGACAGTAAAATAATAAAGGTACGCATTGTTGTGATGAACCAGGATTTAAGGTTGGTAGGGTGGAACCGGGCGAATTGACTTCACCTGGCGGGGGAAGTCAATCTTTATCGCCGTGGTTTTCAGAAGGGGTTTTCCGGTTTGAGTGCCGGCCAACGGAATAAAGATGATAGGCACAGTCAGGGCCGACTATTTTACGGGCGGCGCTGTGGGAAACCCTGATCTCTCCACGGAGGATAAGGCTTCTGTAGAGATACCGGATGCGGATCTGCTCTGCCTTGGGACCCATTTTTTAATCATAACACAGAAAAAACAGGGCTGGAAAAGGTTAAAGATGGACATCCCGGATATCGGTCCTGCGAGAACATCAATAGACAGTTTAATCTTTATCCATCCCATGTTATGATAAGTATGCGAATAACAAGGGAAAAGGGATAAAAATGACTCAGATTTGGGACCAAGGAGTCGGACCTTGACCGCCGGGCCTGACGTTATCCGAGCATATGGGGATGGTACGGCAACCGACCATCAATCCATGGGTCTTCGCTCAGCCCGCCCGCTGCCCTCCCGAATCTACGGGCGGCTTCAATATCTGGATTGACCCAGCGGCGGATAATGATTAAAGAAGCTTCTCATCGAATCCTACCTTTTCTCAGAAAATTACATTTGAACGAGCGGGTCTATCTCTCGATAGTCGCTATTATCATAGGGCTTCTCTCCGGTTACGGTGCTGTTCTCTGCCGCCTCGCCATCAAGGCGGCACAATTCCTTTTTTATCAGAACACCAACGATATTCTGACCTTTCATCGAACTCTGCCCATTTATCTGAAGATAGGCCTGCCTACGCTGGGAGGTCTGGTCGTTGGCCCCCTTATCTACTTCGGGGCGCGTGAAGCCAAAGGCCACGGTGTGCCGGAGGTCATGGAAGCCGTTGCCATAAAAGGCGGGCGGATTCGCCCGAGGGTGGCGCTGGTCAAAATCCTGGCCTCAGCCATAACCATCGGTTCCGGCGGGTCCGTGGGGCGGGAAGGCCCCATGGTGCAGATCGGCTCATCCATCGGATCAACCATCGCCCAGATACTGAGAGCGCCTTCCCTCCGGCAAAGAACCTTCGTTGGCTGTGGCGCTGCCGCGGGAATCGCCGCCACCTTTAACGCGCCGATCGCCGGGGCGCTCTTCGCCGCGGAGATTATCCTCGGCGATTTTGGAATCTCCACCTTTTCCCCCGTTGTACTCTCATCGGTAAGCGCTACAATTGTCTCGCGTCACTATTTTGGTAATTTCCCGGCCTTTATCATTCCAACCTACAAACTGGTCTCCTTGTGGGAATACATCTTCTATCCCATCCTCGGCATCGTGGCCGGGTTCGTCGCATTGTTGTTTATTGTTGTCCTGTATAAATTCGAAGATAGTTTTGACGCGATGAAGATTCCGGAGTATTTCAAGCCCGCCCTGGGCGGGCTTTTTCTCGGATGCATTCTTGTGCTCTGGCCCAATGTATTCGGGGTGGGTTATGGGTCCATCAACCTGGCGCTTAAAAATCATTTGTCGGCCGTGTTTCTCCTGGGACTTGTCTTTTTAAAAATCCTCGCCACCTCGATTACCCTCGGCAGCGGCGCTTCAGGCGGGATATTCGCACCTTCACTGTTTATCGGCGCCATGACGGGCGGCTTTTTCGGGTGGGGCGTGCATACGCTCTTTCCCATGATCACTGGTGATTCAGGCGCATACGCCCTGGTGGCCATGGGGGCGGTGGTTGCCGGGACCACACATGCGCCCATTACAGCCATCATTATCATCTTCGAATTGACGGCCAGTTATCAGATCATGCTTCCCCTCATGTTCGCCTGTATTATCAGTACGTTAATCGCCTCTTCCTTGAAACACGGATCCATCTATACCCTCAAGCTGTCCCGTCGTGGCGTAAGGCTTCTGCAGGGTTGGGAACAGAGTATTATGCAGGCCATCAAGGTGAAGGATATAATGTCCGACCATGTGGTGGCCATCCCGGAAAGCATGCCTTTGGATGAGGTTATCAACTCCCTGAAAACACAGAACGTTTCCTATCTGCACGTTATTGATAAGGACAACAACCTTACCGGAATCATATCCTTTCGCGACATCCGGGCCACGCTTCAGGAGGAAACCCTCAATGGTCTGGTAATCGCCAGGGATGTGGCAACGATACATATCTATACCATACGTCCCACGGACAGCATTCTGCGTGCCTTCCAGGACATGGGCAGCACCGGAATTTCCCAGCTGCCGGTGGTGGCCGAGAATGACAGCAGGAAGGTCATCGGTACGGTCAGTCAAAGGGATGTGATGGCGGCTTATGATAAGGCGGTGTTGAACCGTGAAATTGATGGGTATTGATAATCGTTTCATCAAAAGGAAAAAGAATGTCATGTGTTTTCACCGCGAGGAGCCGATTTGAAACCCGAACGGATTATCATCCACGTGGATATGGACGCGTTCTACGCCTCGGTGGAGCAGATGGACCACCCCGGGTTGGTCGGAAAACCGGTCATCGTAGGCGCCGACCCCAAAGAGGGGAAAGGACGTGGAGTGGTTTGCGCCTGCTCCTACGAAGCCCGCCGTTTCGGCATCCACTCGGCCCTCCCCATTTCCCGGGCGTGGCGCCTCTGCCCTACGGGGATTTTCGTGCGGCCCCGTATGTCCCGCTATCAGAATATCTCCGACCGGATTTTCCGTAAGTTCATGGAGTTCACCGATATGGTGGAACCGCTGAGCATCGACGAGGCATTTCTGGATGTCACAGGGTCGGTGCGTCTGTTCGGCGACGGTCAGGCCATGGCCCGCCGGATCAAGGAACGCATCAGGAGCGAAACAGGTCTTGTCGCCTCCGTGGGGGTAGCCCAAAATAAATTCCTGGCCAAGGTTGCTTCTGACCTGGAAAAACCCGACGGCCTGGTGGTTGTGGAACCCGGCAGTGCCCGAGCCTTTCTGGACCCCCTTTCCATAAGACGGTTGTGGGGGGTTGGAGAAAAGACGGCTGAAAAACTCATGAAGAAAGGGTTGCGCACCATCGGTGACGTTGCCCGGTTGGATAGAAAATCCCTGTGTACCCTACTTGGGGATCATGGAGCTTCTCTGCACCATCTCGCCCGCGGCGAGGACGACAGGCCGGTTATCCCGTACTCCACCCCAAAAACCATCGGCAACGAGGAGACCTTTTCCAAAGACACCGCCGACCGCGAGGCGATCCACTCCACGCTGCTTCGCCTCTGCGACAAGGTGGGCGGAAGGCTCAGGGCCAAACAGTTGAAAGCTTCCGGCCTGACATTGAAATTTCGGGACGAGTCGTTTTCAACCACCACCAGGTCGATGCTCATGGATCAACCATCCGATGTGACCCGTGATATTTACAGGCACGCTCTGGATCTGCTGGACAGGACCGGGTGGCACGGCGAACGGAAGGTACGCCTGATCGGTATTACCGCCCACCGGCTGTGGGAGGATGGAACCGATTCCGAACAGCAGCTCGGCCTCTTCCAGAAAGCTTTTGACAATAAAAAGCTTCGTCAGGCCGAGACCGCGGTGGACGCCATCCGGAAACGGTTCGGTACCGACGCGGTAACAAGAGGGACCGCGAATAAGGGGCGAATATGGAAGTAATGGAGTATCCTGGACCAACGTTCAAGGTTCAACGGGACAAAACAGCCAGATACACATTCCCAGGATGAACCAAGTTATTAAATTGTCGATGCACTTTCCAACAACTTTACAACTTAACTACGTCCCCCAACGGCGTATTTTCCCCCAGTCAAGGTCCTCACGGGGGTGGGGTGGCCTGCTTTCGGCGGGATACCCTATCCCGACAATGCACTCAACCAGATAGTGCCCGGGGATCCCCAGTACCTCCCTGACGTGCTCCCCGGCAGGCTTTCCCCCGCTGTGCCGTCTCATCCTTATCTGGCACCAGCAGCTTTTCAGACCGATGGATTCAGCTGCATACTGGAGGGTAATGGCGGCGATAGAACAGTCCTCGATGCACGTGTCAGACTTGTCCGTGTTACCCAGAATAACCACGGCCAGGGGTGCTCCGGCCAGAAATTCGGACCCGTGTTTTTTCGACCGGCCGAGTTTACGAAGGGTGTCAGCGTCGTTAACGAAGATAAATTCCCATGGGTTTATGGAACGGGAGGTAGGACACCGCACAAGCGCTTCCTCGAGAATCTCCACCTTATCCCTCTCGATCATCCGGTCTTCAAACTTCCTCACGCTCCGCCTGGTCCTTAATATATTGATCATTTCGTTATCTCCACGGAGTTAGGATGAACCGCAATTCATACCCTGACGCCATCGCCTATTTACCGGTTCGACGCCTCACGGTCACCGTCTTCCCGGCAATTCCCCAGTTATCGGTATCAACTTCATCGATGACCACCACAATAGTTGCGGGATTTTTACCAAGAACGTCGACCAGCAAATCTGTAGCTCCTTCGATTAATTTGGCCTTCTGCTCAGCGGTTGCGCCTTCGCGCGTGATCTTGATGTTGACATAAGGCATTCTGAAACCTTCCTTTCAGTTTAGTTCATTCGGCTAATGCGTACTTTTATCTTCGTCCCGTCATTGCGCTTGTCCCGCCATCCTGTCACACCATAGCTAATTGAGCAAAGGCGGAAGCCAATAATTCAGCTTTACCCTGTGGAACGGCCTGCGAAGGGCCGTACTGTGATAAAAACCTTGGCACTTCTTTGCTTTGCGTCCTTGGCCTGTCCCGAGCCTGTCGAGGGACGTCTTGAGTGAGTCACAGACCTGGAGCTTGTCGAAGGGGGAAACGAACGGGCGTGAGACAAAACATCAGGTGCTCACTTCCAGGATGAATATAAAAAAGAGCCCACCCATTGCAGGGGGGGCTCTTTTATTATACGTGGCGCGCGATGGGCGACTCGAACGCCCGACCTTTGGCTCCGGAGGCCAACGCTCTATCCAACTGAGCTAATCGCGCATCGAAGGTTTCAGAGGCATAACACCACTGTTTTTTTTCGTCAAGGTTGATGACTTCGCAGGTTGATACTTTCGCAAGGAGTCATCAACGCGCCCACTGAGGGGCGCTCAAATCGAAGATTTGTGAGGAAAGTGAAAATGACACTTTTCGCTTTCCGTGAAGTAAAAAGCCATTAATGGACTTTTTACGACCAAATCAATGTTGGTGATGGTGGACAGTGGATCAGGTGGAGGCGAGCCTGCTGCGGACCGACTCGAGTTTACCCTCCGCCGTGGAATCCTTGTCCCTGCGATCATCGATGGCAACCTTGGTGTAGACCCTGACTGCCCCCTGATTGATGGTCACACGGTGAAGCATACGGACTACATCCAATATCTCATCCAGGCTGCCCTCGATGACGGTGCCCATGGGGGTCAGGGTGTAGGTTACCCCGGAATCCTCCAGTGCTCTGACGCATTCAGCAACATACCCGCTGAGGCTTGGGCTGCCCGTCCCAAGGGGAATGACGCTTATTTCTGCAATAGCCATGGCAAACCTCCGAAATCCAAGGAATGTGGATGGACTTTTTACGACCCTATCAATATTGAACCTTGGTCCCTGGACGCTGGACCTCGAGTTCCAGGTTCCTCGATACTCCCCTACTCCGCCACTCCCATACATGTTCCACCCAGAACGCCCGAAGGCCCTGCCGGATGGGGAGTGCCTCCCGGCAACCCGGAGTCAGGGGATTCGAGATTCTCAGGCGCCTTTACCGGTCCCTTGTCCGGGGACAGGTGGTCCGTCAGCGCTCCAAGGCCATTACTTTCGAGAAGGTCCTTGAGCGCCGTTTCCGCCTCCGGCGTCCTGCCGTTCTTAAAGAAGTAATCCTCCAGGGCCATCAGCGGATCGGCGTAGCCGGGGTCGCGCTGGAGCGCTATAATCCAGCGGTCCCGGGCCTTATCTTTCATCCCCCTCTTTACAAGCTGCTTCCCCAGGTTGAAATAAAGGAGGGCGTTGTTCTTGGGCTTGAAGACGGCCTCCCACTCCTTTTTCTCCTTTTCCACCTCCTCTTTCGATTTACCTATACCCAGTTCCTGCTCCAAGGCCTCCTTCAGATCAAGGGGGGCGCCGGTGGAAAAACTGCCTCTCTTAAAGACAAGCTTTCCGTCGCTGTGAAAAAAGAGGGTTGTGGGCAGAACGACAACCCCGATCTCATTATACAGCTCCAGACCCGTATCCACATACACCGGAAGCCCAACATTATTCTCCTCGATGTAATCCTTCACAGCCTGAAGTTCAGCAGCTCCCATCTTCTGATGGTCGGCGTTAACCGCAATAACCGTAATGGGCTGATCCTTGTATTCCTCCGCGTACTTCTCCCAAGTTGAGAGGGCCGGCCTGGATCTTGGGTTCCATGTCGCCCAGTAGACCAGGACAGTAATCCCCTCTTTCGCCGGGATTGTCATCTTCTCCCCGGCCAGGGTTTTGATGGTCCTGGGTGATATGCTGTCCCCTACATTAATGCCCCGCATGGGCTCGGCCCGCACCGGGACGAGCAGCGAGGCGGTAATAAAGACCATGACGGCAAGAGAAGCCGTGGGCCACCTGGAGTTTCGTGGCATTATAGTGTCAACTTTCCTTCATGAATGCGGGGCATTTTATTACTATATCAGTTTAACAGGGTCGTAAAAAGTCCTTCCACGGCTTTTTACTCAACGGAAAGCGAAAAGTGTCATTTTCACTTTTCTCACAAATCTTCGAAAGGCAAAAAAAAACTCCGGAGAACCTGTAAGGCCCTCCGGAGAATAACATTTTTTCCATGTATTACGCAGATTCGGCAGCTTTCGCGCGCGCTTTACTGATCCGTGTATTCGGCGTCGACCACGTCCTCATCGCCACCTGCCTCTCCCGTGCCGGCTTCGCCTCCGGTAGATCCGTCCGGCTCGGGTCCTCCGGCGGCCTCGGTCTCTTTATAGAGGATCTCGGCCAGTTTGTGCGAGGCCTGGGTGATCCCCTCAATGGCGCGGTTCATCTCCTCGGTATCGCTCCCTTTCAGGGCTTCTCTGCCCGCGTCGAGGGATTCCTCCAGGTTCTTGGCCTCGTCCTCGGGTATCTTATCCCTGTTCTCCGAGAGGTTCTTGTTGACATCGTAGATCAGGGAATCAAGGCGGTTTTTGACCTCAACCTGCTCCCTCTTTTTCCGGTCCTCCTCGGAGTGGACCTCGGCATTTTCCACCATCTTTTCAATTTCTCCATCCGAAAGTCCGCCCGTGGCTTCGATCTTGATGGACTGCTCTTTATTGGTGGCTGTGTCCTTCGCGGAGACGTTGACGATGCCGTCAGCATCGATATTGAATGTTACCTCGATTTTGGGCATTCCGCGGGGCGCAGGCGTAATCCCGACGAGATGGAAGCGTCCGAGGGTCCTGTTGTCGACCGCCATCTGCCGTTCGCCCTGAAGAACATGGATCTCAACCTGGTTCTGGTTGTCCTCCGCAGTGGTAAAGGTCTCGGATTTCCGGGTCGGGATGGTGGTGTTCCTCCGGATCAGCGGCGTCATTACCCCTCCCAGGGTCTCGATTCCCAAGGACAGGGGGGTCACATCCAGCAGAAGGACGTCCTTGACCTCGCCGGCCAGCACGCCCGCCTGGACCGCGGCTCCCAGTGCCACAACCTCATCAGGGTTCACGCCTTTGTGCGGCTCTTTACCAAACAGTTCCTTGACTGACTTCTGAACCAGTGGAATACGGGTCGAACCGCCTACGAGAACAACCTCGTCCACCTCGCCGGGTTTGAGGCCGGCGTCCTTAAGGGCTTTTTTGCATGGACCGATGGTTTTCTTGACCAGGTCCTCGATCATCTGTTCGAACTTCGCCCGTGTGAGCTTGATGTTAAGATGCTTCGGTCCGCTCTGGTCGGCCGTGATGAACGGAAGATTGATGTCGGTTTCCTGGGTGGTGGACAGCTCAATTTTCGCCTTCTCGGCCGCTTCCTTGAGACGCTGCATTGCCATGGGATCGCCGGAAAGGTCGATACCCTGGTCCTTTCTGAACTCGTCCACCAGGTAATTGATAACCACCTGGTCGATGTTATCACCACCCAGATGGGTGTCGCCGTTGGTGCTCTTGACCTCGACCACGTTATCACCCACCTCAAGGATGGAGATGTCGAAAGTCCCGCCACCGAAGTCGTATACAGCTATCTTCTCGTCGGCCTTCTTCTCGAGGCCGTAGGCCAGCGCGGCCGCGGTGGGCTCATTGACGATACGAAGGACCTCGAGGCCGGCGATCTTTCCTGCGTCCTTCGTTGCCTGTCGCTGGCTGTCGTTAAAATAGGCCGGCACGGTGATAACGGCCTGGGTGACCTTTTCGCCAAGATAATCCGCGGCCGCCTTCTTGAGCTTCTGAAGGATCATTGCCGAGATTTCGGGCGGGGTATAGGTCTTGTCTTTCAGTACAACGGCAACGTTCCCGGATTTGTCCTTCGTCACCTTGTAGGGTACGATGTTGATCTCCTCGGGCACCTCATCGTACCGGCGGCCCATGAAGCGCTTTATGGAATAAACCGTATTCTGGGGGTTGGTTACGGCCTGCCTCTTGGCGACCTGGCCCGCCAGACGTTCGTTGTCCTTGGTGATAGCGACAACCGAGGGTGTCGTCCTTCCGCCTTCCTCGTTGGGAATAATCTTGGGACTGCCGCCCTCCATCACAGCCACCGCCGAGTTGGTGGTGCCGAGGTCGATCCCTATAACCTTTGCCATTGCGTAAATCCTCCATTTATAAATTGATCAACGTCTTTCCAATAACAGCGGAACGCTCTAAAAGTAACCACGAACTTAATACTGTCAATGGACCTGGAACCATGTACCTGTCTTCCCAAATCCTTGACAACCGGAGACGGAAAAAATATTAAGGTATGGCAATGTCAAACTCCGAAGAACATCCCTCGTCCGCATCCCATCCGGTCATCGTCAGCCGGCCGGACCACAACATCTCCCGAAAGGATATCGATCCTGATGCTCTCAAGGTCCTTTACAGGCTGCACCATCACGGGCACATCGCCTACCTGGTGGGAGGAGGGGTCAGGGACCTTCTTCTCGGCAGAAAACCCAAGGATTTCGATATCAGCACCTCGGCCCATCCAACCCAGATTCGAAAGCTTTTCTCCAATTGCCGCCTCATAGGCCGCCGGTTTCGCCTTGCTCACATCTATTTCCGCGGCGGCAAGATCATCGAGGTGTCGACCTTCAGGACCATATCCGAGTTTAACACTGAAGATGGTCCAATAAGGTCAGACAACACCTTTGGGACACCGGAAGAGGATGCATCACGCAGGGACTTTACCGTCAACGCTCTTTTCTACAACATCGCCGATTTTTCCATTATCGACTATCTGGACGGACTAAACGACCTGAAGGCCGGAATCATCCGCTGCATCGGGGATCCCATTATCCGTTTCCGGGAGGACCCCATCAGGATGCTCCGGGCGGTGAGGTTTGCCTCTCTTCTGGGCTTTTCGCTGGACGCAGCCAGTGCCGCGGGCATCTCCACCCTCAGGAATGAAATCTGGGATGGAGCCGTTCCAAGGATATTGGAAGAGATCGTACGTATGATGGACAGGGGAAACAGCGGGGCCGCGCTTTCTCTCCTGCACCAGATCGGCCTCGTCGAATCCATACTGCCGGAGATCAACAGCCACATACGGAAAGCCGGGTTGAATGAATATCTCGACATTCTATCCCGCCTTGATCAATACGGCCGGGATGGCACGATCCTGAAACCATGGCTGACGATAGCCGTCCTTGTCTATCCCCTCTATCATTCCGGAATCACCGGGCTGCACAGGCCGGACCACCTGAAATCGGCACGGGAAGTCCTCTCTCCCATCGCCGAGCGAATCCAGATCCCGAGAAAGATTCGTGATACCATACGCCAGTCACTGGCGGCGCAGCACCGTTTCTTCGCCCTGGGAGACCGTCGCTACAGCCGGCAGGCGATCCTCCGCAAATCGTATTTCCTAGATGCCCTGTCACTCTTCGAGATGATAGCAGGCGGGACGCAGGAGGGAAGGAATCTTATCAGTTCCTGGAAAGAGATCGGCAAGGGGGTTCCTGACCGGGCACCCCGCCCAAAAAGAAGGAGAAAGAGAAGGCGTGGACCGTCGCCAAACCAGCCTTCAATCCCTCGATAGGGTAACGGTTATTCTTCACCGTCCCGCAACCCCTGAAAATATCGGGTCCGTGGCGAGGGCAATGGCGAATACCGGCTTTTCAAGGCTCATCATCTCCTCCCCCGAAACCGAGGACTGGGGTACGGCGGGCAAAGTGGCCGTTTCAGCCGTCGGAATCCTTGAAAATGCCCCTAAATGCGCCTCCCTGGCCGAGTCCCTTTCCCTGGCGGCACCCGGTTTCGTCGTAGGAACAACGGGGAGGGACAGGAAATACTGGGCCCCCATTGAGATTGCCGAGGCTGCCCCCGCCATCCTCTCCAGGGCGGTATTAACCGGCGTTGCTCTTCTCTTCGGCCCTGAAAACACCGGGCTTTCCAACGGGGAGCTCGCCTTGTGCCAAATGGTCGTAACCATCCCCTCCGCAGGCAGTCTTTCAAGCTACAACCTTTCCCACGCCGCCATATTAACCCTTTTTCAGATAATGACGGCCGCCACCCCGGAAGAGAATAAACCCCTCCAGACGCCGGCCGCGTTCGATTCCATGGAGGGGATGTATACGCATATCCGGGAAACTCTTACGGAAGCGGGATTTCTATGGGAGGACAACCCCGCCCACATGATGCACGCGGTGAGATCCTTTATCAACAGGGCGGCCCCTACAGAACAGGAAGCGAAGATGGTGAGGGGGATCTGCAGGAAATTACTCCGGCATTTGCGGGACCGGTGACAGAAGGTGAGAATCGCTGTGCTTGCGGACGTTCACGGCAATCTATCTGCCTTGGAGGCGGTAGTGGTGACCAGGTTTGTGGAGGGGAAGCCCCTGCATGGAGTCATGGATCAGCCAGCGGGCTTCCGGCCGCCGAAGACGGCGAAAGCTCCATATTTATAGTAGCAGTCCACCTGCTCGAACCCGGTTTTCTTCAGGGCGGCCATTTGGGAGAAGAGGGGGTCGGGACGGTTGTCGGGGTTTTCCTTGTACCGCCTGATTATGTCGGAGTAATCCCTGTCCGTTTTACCCTCCGCCCTCCTTTGGTCAATCCACTCCTTCCAGAGAACCATGTACCAGTCCTCAAGTTCGGCGGAAGGCCCGAGGATAGAGTCAAGGTTGATGAAATGCCCTCCCCCACGAAGCCACCCGAAAATATTGCGGTACAGGCTCTCCTTTTCCGCAGCATCGAGATGATGGATGGCCAAGGAGGACACAACGAGATCGAAGTGGAACTGCAGGAGGTCTCCGCTCCCCAGTTCCTGGAAACTGGCCTTTAGAAAGGAAAAACCCTCCCGGCCGGAGAACCGCTCCGAGGCCAGGTCGAGCATATCCCGTGATCCGTCAACCAGAGTGGCCTCCAGATCCTGTATGCCGGCGGAAACGGCATGGGTGATGATTCCGTCTCCGCAGCCGAGATCGAGGAGCCTGACCTTGCCCTGACCCTTGATGAAATGCAGGCAGTGGGATCTCATGAGATCAATCATGACCCCCCTGAACGGCAGGTAGGCCTCCGCGTGGTCCAGGTATTCCCTGGAAAATTCAGAATCAGCCCAGTTCGAATCAGAAAAATCCGCCATGTTCGCTTTCCTTTCACCTTCGCTCTTCGAGCTACGGTTGGTTCAATGTTGATGACTTCGCAAAAAGTCATCAATGCGCCCACTGAGGGGCGCCCAAATCAATGACTTGCGTTGTAAGTCATGATTTGTAAGGAAAGTGAAAATGACACTTTTCGCTTTCCGTGGAGCAAAAAGCCATAAATGGACTTTTTGCGACCCTATCAATGTTCAACATTATTATTACAAATTACAACTGTGCCTGGCAGCAGCAGCAACTTACCATCAAACGGTTGTGAAGTCGAAAGGCGTGCACACCCTTGACACCCGCGCCGGCAGCGTTATATTAGAAAAGCCTAATGTAGTAGCCGGCAATAGAGATGAAAGGGGAGGACCCATGTCCAGGAATTTCAGCCCTTCGATGTTTCAGAACGCCTGTGCCGTTGAGATGCGGTGCGAGGAGTGTGGAAAAGAGATAGAGGGTGAACCGTACCAGTCCAGCTTTTCCGCCGTATGCTGTTCCTTAAACCCGGTCTACTTCTGCTCGAAGGAGTGCTGGGATAAAAGCGTAGATTACAACACCGAGAATTGGGGTTAAGGAGGAGGATTATGAAGAGCTATCGGAAAGAACTCTGGTTTGACGTTCCTACACGAAGGGCATTCATCCACATCACACCTGACGTTGAGGAATGCCTTCGGGAGAGCGGCATCAAAGAGGGTTTAATACTGATTAACGCGATGCACATCACGGCATCGGTGTTCATCAACGATAACGAATCCGGCCTCCACGAGGACTACGAGAAATGGCTTGAAACGCTGGCTCCCCATGAGCCCATCGGCCGGTACCGGCACAACCGCACCGGGGAGGACAATGGCGACGCCCACCTCAAGCGCCAGGTCATGGGCCGCGAGGTTGTGGTGGCCGTCACCGGCGGGCGGCTGGACTTCGGCCCCTGGGAGAGGATCTTCTATGGTGAGTTCGACGGACGAAGGAGGAAACGGGTTTTAGTTAAAATCATAGGGGAGTAGGGGCAGGACTCTGGGACAGGCGCGATGACAGATGGTGGAATATGGTCCTCATCCAGGGACTCATTTCCAGGAGGATCCTGAAAGTAATAGATTTTTTACCGTACGGATGCCGCCCCGTCAGCTATCCCGCTGTCTGTCCTGGGATCATCCTGGCAACTATCGGGAATACCAAGATTTCCATCAGGACCGGAATCCATACCTTTTGCCGCGAGGGCAGCGGCTTTGGCGAATCTATATCCGATTATGTAACAATCGGGATTGGTAGTAGAAGGCGTGTAAGAAGACCGGCTATTATTGGGATTCGTAGTTAAAAGTCCACTGGTGATTACAACAACCAATAAACCAAGCCATATGGCAACCATTATCAAGCATTCACGCTTGATTTTCTTTAACTTCGCATCTGCGGTTTGCTTGGGTTCATCTGCTACTCTCTTTTGATGGGTAGTTGATCCACAATGAGGACAACTTTTGGTAGATTTTGTCATGATTATTCCCCCTTTCACGTAACGGCCATATCAACCACAAAAGGAGTCACCAAACTCATTCAGAAAGGAGAAGAGCAATGACTATCCAGGAAAAGCTTATCAGGAACAAACCGGGTTTACTAGAGTGGGCGTCGTATCTGGGGAACGTATCCGAAGCTTCAGGGTCATCCTGGAAATGAGCACCTGGAATTAAACCTGACTGCACTCCGTTGAACGTTGAACCAGGAACCGAAAACGGGAGAGGCAAGCTTGCCTCTCCCGTTTTCGGTTCCTGGAGTTAACGGTAGATTATTCGACGATGGGGAAAATCCTGCCGCTGCTCTTCTCAACCTGGAGTCTATTGACCAGATCGCCGCCCTTTTTGGTGACCACCTGTATCTCAAAACCGTCCTCGTTGGCCGCGACCTTACCGACCTGGATGTAGGGGTTCCGGCTGACGCGCAGCTCGATCATGGCCTTGGCCTCGTCCTGGGTGATATTGGCATTGCGCTGATCTTTGCGGTCGAATCCATACCAGTGGCGATCTCCGCGTTCACCGTCGCCATCCCCGCCCATGTGCCCGCGCATGCCGCCGGAGCCCATCATTCCCGAGCCATAGCCCATCATGCCAGAACCACGGCCGCTGCCGGGGTTCTGGCATCCGTAGCCGGAGCTATAACCGGCATTACTATCACTACCCCCGGATCTTCCGCCGTAGGCCTGTACAAGACCGGCGCTTACAGCAAATAGGGTCACACTCAGTACCGTCACTAGAATCATTTTCCCTTTCATTTTTTCCTCCCGTGCTTTCGCCTTTCGGCTTGGATTCCCTTGGGTCTCATTA
Source organism: Deltaproteobacteria bacterium (assembly GCA_013151915.1). NCBI lineage: Bacteria > Pseudomonadati > Myxococcota > Myxococcia > Deltaproteobacteria bacterium. Next base: position 34,300 of record JAADHJ010000023.1, on the reverse strand, counting down.
CCCACTTGCCATCCATTTTGTTATCCATAGAGCACGGGCTGTGCCAAAATCCCTATGGCATGGAAAATGTTTTCAACACATTGAAATTAAAAGGATTTTTTAAATACCGATGGGGCATGACCGGAACGGGGTGTCACCTTTTTCCACGGTACCGGACTGCCGGGTGGGTAGTTTGTATACAGGGTTTATCCTGGAGATTTCGCGGGATTATTTCGTTGAAAAATAATCATCGAGGATCTTCCGATGGTCGAAGACGATCTCTGTCGGCAGGTCGTTTTCGTTGAACACGGCGGCCTCGGCGGCATCGTCCCCCCCCACCGGGGTTCCGGAAGCCCTGGCCACGAAAACCGTGGAGATGGTGTGCTGTCTGGAATCCCGGGATGGATCGGAGTAGACGCCCAGGAGACGTACCAGTTCGACTTCCAATCCCGTCTCTTCCTTCGCCTCCCGAACCGCCGCGTGCTCAACCGTCTCGCCATAATCCACGAATCCACCGGGCAGAGCCCAACCCTGGGGCCGGTTCTTCCTCTTTATGAGGACAATTCCGCCCCCATCGAGTTGAATGATGGTATCCACAGTTGGAACAGGATTTCTGTGTGGCCGGCCGCAGGTCAACGGAACACCCTAGCCCGGAACCCGGTTGGGAAGAAGGATCTGGTGTATTACAGCAGCGATGGTGAAGACGACAAAGCTGCCGGACAGGACCACCACAAATGTCGCTCCCTTTCGAAACAGGTACAGGGCGGTGACGAAAAAGAAGATCGTGGGGATGATCCCGAACAGCACCGACCGGGTGAAGGAGGCTGCCAGCTGATAATCACCGGTTTCAGTGTAAAGCCATATGAGGGCCAGAAGGGTGGTGAGCGGCATAGCCGCAATCAGTCCCCCAAGAGAGGGTAGGCGCCTGGCCACCTCGCTGACCCCTGCGATGATGAAAGCGGAGAGGACCACTTTGACCAGGAAAAAAGCTGAGTGCGGCATGGATCTACCTCCTCGTAAGACGATCGATGGCGTTGGAAATCTGTTTAAGAGGTCCCGGATCAAGGCTCTCAATGGCCATGACAACAGTCCCGTCCCTGTCTATCAGGACCGCGAATGGGATTATCTCCACACCATAGCTCTGAAAAATCTCAAGATCCGGATCGAGAATCACCGGATAGTGCATCCTGACTGCGTACCGCCTTACCTTTTCGAGCATCTTTTTCGTAGGCGGGTCACCGGCAATGCCCAGCAGTTCGAAATCCCTTTCCTGAAAAAGATCGTGAATCTTGTTTAACGCTTCGATTCTGCTGAGACAATCCCGGCAGAATACCGACCAGAAATTCAGGAGGATGACCTTTTTGCCGATATGGTCCTTCAGGTCAAATGTTTGTCCGTCCAGGGTCCTGGTGGTAAACAGGGGAGCTTTCTCGCCGGTCAGAACCAACGCCGCGCCGGCCGGTACAACAGACCGGAAAACAACCACCAGGCACAACAGCAAGGTGCCCACCGCGAGAAAGCTGACTCTTTTCATCATCGTTATCCCCCCTTATTCCCCCTGTTTCCAAGCGCCCATGCGATCCGCCTGAATATACCTCTTACTATTCTGGCATCCTGGGATGTTTTTACGCCCTTAGTCAGTATCTCCCTCAGGTGCACCACGACCTGGCTCGCAGGGTTCCTGATAGTGAACCCCGTGTCATCCAGGACGGATTCTATCTGCCTGAGCATAGATTGGAACTCATCAGCTGAGGGGCTCCCGAACGATCTGACCTTCCGCTCGGATTCCGCCAGATCCATTCTCAGTTCATAGGCGAGCACCATTACCGCCTGAGAGAGGTTCAGGGACGGATAATCGGCAGCTGCCGGGATTGACACTATCCCATGGCATATGCCCAGTTCCTCCGCTGAAAGGCCGGAATCCTCGGGTCCGAATACGAGGGCGGTCTTCTCGTTCTCCGACTCACGGATGACAAATCGCGCCGCTTCCCTTGGGTCCATGATCCTGCGGCGGCTGCTCTTTACCCTGCGGGAAACCCCCAGAACGACAGAATAGGGCAAAACGGCCTCTTCCAGACTATCGCAAACCCTGGCTGAATCGAGAACATCGCCGGCCGATGCCGCCATCATCCGTGCTTCGGACTCCATGTAGTCGTCTGCGCCTGCGATTACCAATCCCCCGAGGCCCATATTTTTGACCGCTCTGGCCACCGAACCGATGTTGCCGCCGTAACGGGGGCGACGAAGGATAACATGGATTCTTTCCAGGGAATTATCCGATTCCATAACCTCCTTCACTGAAACGGGGTTTAAAGCATAAAAGTTGATGACTTCGCAAAAAGTCATCAACGCGCCCACTGAAGGGCGCTCAAATCGAAGATTTGTGAGGAAAGTGAAAATGACACTTTTCGCTTTCCGTGGAGTAAAAAGCCATTAATGGACTTTTTACGACCCTATCAATGTTACGCACCCAAGACACCGTGGGGCAGTATAACAGAGAGAAGACAATTTCCAAAGGTGCCTAAAGGTATCATCCACTATTATGGGTTTTAGATCTTCTCTGCGAAACCATGCGGGATGTGAGGATTTAATCAGGGATATGCCGAAGATCACGGCCTGACCACACAAAAAAGGCTGCCCTTTATGGGAAACCCCGGCACAGCGGGTGGCCGATTTGAATGGAGGGGAGCTGTGCCGACGGGCTGGAGAACCGGATTCCGACTCAACGCTCAACATTGCAAAGCGTTTCCGGACCTCCCGGGCAGCCTTCACTTATAGTATAACTCGCCGGTTTTAGATGGCAAGCTCAAGGCATATCGGGCCACATTGTCCCAAGAAGTTTTCTTATCAGGGAAGACTTCGCCGGAGGGGAAAAATAAATTATTGAAGGGTCGGTACGGACTGAACCTTCAGGGCGAGGTCCCAATCCCTGAGCGGTCAAAGAATCCTTCATAAATGCCCTTACGTTGACCATGCCTGTCACCGGCATCTTACGCAGGTCCGAATAAAACGCGATGGACTCCAGGCCCGGCCCATCGCAGCTGAAACGTTCCACCTCCTGTCCCACATGCAAACAGGAATAGGAAAACTCCCCCAGGCCAGGTTCATAGCGACAGAAGATCACTTTTTCCCGGGGAGTTTGAACGACCAGATGGTCCGCGACATATCCTGTGCCGTCCACATCCCCAAAGAGCCGGATGTGGGACCACCCATCACGCCAGTTTGTAATGGACACCTCGACGGTATCTTTTTTTGGCGAGACCTCACCGCCCGGCGCCGTATCATGAACACGGCAACCGATCCGGCTTATTCCCGCGGCCAGGGCGTCGGCCAGGAACGCGGCGTCCTCAAGAACATATATACCCGATAGATAACTCATGTGAAACCGGGCCGGTTACCGCCGGTCGGAAGGCTACCGAAGGAGGCCGAGAGCCACCGGCACCGCCCATTCCGGAACCTTGAGAATCACGGAGTCCATGCTTTCCAGGTCCCCCGGAGGGGCAGGGGCATCGAAGCTCATATCACCGTGTGATCCGGCGGGGATCAGGCCAATCTTCACGCTGTCCTGATAGTCAAACCCTTTGGTCAGGTAAAGTTCCAAAGGCTGCTTGTAGACGCTCTTTAAATTCCTCACCTTAACCATGCTGCCGTCGGCCGAAAGGTCGATCTCCCCGGTAACGAAACCTGCTTTTTCGTAGCCCACCAGCCGGGCGGTTTTGCCCTGTGCCCAGGCCGCAAGGGGCAAGGCCAGGAGCAGGGAAAGGGCGGCAAACAGAAGGAAAGTTTTTCTCATGATTTAAATCCTCCTTCTATTCTCAAAGTGAAGCTTCTCTCCGGACTCTTCGTCCGGACTTCCTGCAATCTACCACAGAAGCGGGGAGGTGGAAAACCTTATCTCACCGCAGCTTCGCATCTGGAAAGCAGGAGCGGGCAGGGACGAAAAAGCAGACGCGGGCGTGGTCAATCCTGCCGGTAGATTCCCACAACAGGAAGGTTGAACAGGGGGTTGTCATCGTGAGGAGCGTCATCCAGTTCCACCGTAAGGTCCACGCCGAAGGGATGGCCGAAATGATCGCCATGCTCGGATTCGGGTGTCCCGGTCATATCGTAGACCTTTCCCATGTAGGCCACGTATGCGGAACGCCCGTCCTTTCCGTCAAACCGGGCCAGTTCTTCCTTCGTAAATGTCTTCATCCCCTGTCCCCTTTTATGCGGTTGGGAACCGAAATTCCCTTTGACGCAATATTATGCTGCATGGTTCGGGGAAAGTCCATGGGAGGCATATTCCAAACTCCCGGTTTCTACTGTTCCCGGCTCAGTGTCGGGAGCGTTGCGCGATCAGGATCTTCACCCGATCCACCGGTAAAGAATAGCGGCCAGCGTGGTCCCAGCCACGATCAGCCAAAGACAAATCCCCAATGCAAAAGGCCTGGGGCCAACCCGTTTGAGGACGGTTCGGCTAAGACCAGCGCCAATGAGAAACAGTGTGACGACCAGGCTTTGCCTGGCCAGGGCGAAAAGGCCGGCCCAGGCCCCCTCCCACTGGGGCAGGAAGGTTCGTAGGGTGGCGGCCGCGATGAAGCCGATGATGAAAAGGGGAAACGCGATCTTACCCTCGGATTTTTTTAACCAGGCGGCCCCCATGGCGCAGGGCATGATCCAGACGGCCCGGGTAAGCTTTACCGTGGTGGCGATGGCCAGTGCCCCGCCCCCAAAGGCACTGGCGGCCCCGACAACACTGCTGGTATCGTGGATGGCCAGAGCGGCCCAAAGTCCGAACTGTTGTGGATTCAGGGTCAGCATGCGTCCGATCGGAGGGAAGAGGAGGAGCGCTGTCGCGTTAAGGGTAAAGACGGTGGCCAGCGCCACCGCTGTATCCTCGTCCTTCGAGCGGAGCACCGGGGCCATGGCCGCGATTGCGCTGCCTCCGCAGATGGCAGTGCCGAAGGCGATCAGCCAGGTCGTGTTCTTCTCAGCGCCGAAGAGTCTTCCCAGCGCCCGGCCTGTAAGGAGGGTCAGCGTGATCCCGATGATAGTGTAGAGTGCGGCTTCCCGCCCAGTGACCCAGATTTCCCCAAGGCTGAGTCCAAAACCGAGCCCAACTACAGAAATCTGCAGCAAGGATTTGCTGTATCGCGATGTGCGGCTCGGCCATGGGTTGGCGCCCAGGACGCCGATGGCGATCCCGGCGGCCAGGGCCGCGGCAGGGGGTACGATCGGCAGGGCACATGCGGCAAGCAGCAGGACGAAAAGCCCCTTAGTCGGAAAGGGCCTGGGCATGTCAAACTCCTCTGAAAACAGGGTCTAGCCTTCGGCGGGATCTAGCCTTCGGCAGGGTTTAGGGTTTGGGATCTGGCTGCTTTTCACATTGGACGTTGGACGTTGATAGGGTCGCAAAAAGTCCATTAATGGCTTTTTACGAAGTCATCAACCTTGGACCTTGGGTTTAAAACACCTCGATACTTCAATAACGCCGTCTCAGGGAACTGCCCCTCAGGTGGCGCTATCCATCCCAGCCCTCAGTTCCCTTACCAGATTTACAACATTTCTAACAGCGCTTTTGTCATCCGGGGCGTCAAGAATCCTCGCGGTTACCGCGCTGCCGACAATTACACCATCGGCAGATTCCGCCGCCCGGGCCGCATCCTGTCCGTTCCGGATTCCGAACCCGACACAGACGGGAAGCGCCCCACTTTCCCTGGCTGTGGATGCCGACTGTCGCCATGGGGCGTCGGCCTGAAATACGTCTCCCGTCAGGCCGGCCATGGAAACCAGGTAAAGGAACCCGGAGCCGTTCCTCAAGATCTCGGTCAGCCTGCCGGACGGGGTATTGGGGGCGGCCATGGGAATGAGGGCCATCTTCCCGGCGGCCAACTCATTTCGCAGCGGCCGGCCTTCCTCCAGGGGAAGATCCGGGATTATCGCCCCATCCACTCCCATTTCCTTCGCCCGCCCGGCGAAATCCCTGTAGCCCATATGGTATACCGGGTTGGCATAGCCCATCAGGATGATGGGAACCCCGGCATTTTCCCTTCTCAGACGCCCCGCCAAATCCATCGTCTTTTTCAAGGTCATCCCGGCGGCCAGGGCCATTCCTGACGCCTTCTGGATCAGGGGACCGTCGGCCAACGGATCGGAAAAGGGAAATCCAAGCTCTATGATATCCGCTCCGGCATCCAAAACCGCGTGGGCAAGTTCCTCATCCCGACCCGGGCCGGGAAAGCCGGCGGTAAGGAAAATAACGAGCGGCTTTCGTCTTTCTGAAAAGACATCTCTAAGCCTTTTCACCTGTCAACTCCTCTCATCCAACAGGGCTTCCATGTCCTTGTCGCCCCTGCCGGAAAGACAAAACAGGACCTTTTTCCCGGCGAGTTTCTCACTGTTTCTGAATATCCAGGCCAGGGCATGGGCCGATTCGAGGGCGGGGAGGATGCCCTCCTCCCTTGTGAACCGACGGGTCGCCGCAAGGGCCTCTTCATCACTGACACTGTGGTATGAAACGCGCCCGTTCTGTTTCCAGAAACTGTGCTCCGGCCCTACGCCGGGATAGTCCAGGCCCGCCGATACGGAGTGGGCCGGGATAATCTGACCGTCATCATCCTGGAGCACGTAACTGAGACTCCCGTGGAAGATCCCCGGGCTTCCCATGCCCAGTGAGGCACCGTGCTGCCCAGGGCCTGTGCCCATCCCTCCGGCCTCAACCCCCACCATTAACACTGCATCTCTTTGAAACGGATAAAAAAGTCCGGCCGCATTGCTTCCGCCGCCCACACAGGCAACCAGCATATATGGAAGCTCCCCGTATCTTTTCTGGAACTGTTCGCGCGCTTCCGTTCCGATGACGGACTGGAAATAACGAACCATGAGGGGGTAGGGGTGGGGGCCTACTGCCGACCCCAGGACGTAGAAAGTATCCTCTACGTGTCTAACCCAATCCCTCATAGCCTCATTGACTGCGTCTTTCAGTGTGCCGGAACCTTTATCCACTGGAATTACCCCGGCGCCGAGGAGCCGCATCCTCTCCACGTTGGGGGCCTGTCTGCGAATGTCCTCGACTCCCATATAAACTGAACAAGGCAAACCGAACAACGCCGCGGCCGTAGCAGTGGCAACACCGTGCTGCCCGGCCCCGGTCTCCGCGATAATCCGGCTTTTCCCCATCCTGACGGCCAGCATGACCTGCCCGAGAGTGTTGTTGATCTTGTGGGCCCCGGTGTGGTTCAGGTCCTCCCTTTTCAGCTCGAGCACAAAGGATTGCCCTGCGCCGGCAAACCGTACCGCGGTGGTCAGGGGGGTCGGACGTCCGGAAAAGTCCCGCATAACGGCAGCGAGATCCTGTCGGAACGCTTCATCCTTCCGGGCCTTCTGAAAAGCGGCATTCAATTCATCGACGGCCGGGGCGAGGATCTCGGGAACAAACCGTCCACCGAAAGCACCGAAAAACCCCTTGGCGTCCGGCAAGCTAACATGCGACATTTCGACAGCCTCCCCCGTTTCCCATGGAAGCGCATCTGGCTTCCCTGACGAATTTTTCCATAAGTACGCTGTCCTTGATCCCAGGCGACGACTCCACCCCGGAGGCGGCGTCAATGCCGTAGGGCATCAGTTTTTTCACCGCGCAGGCCACATTGCCGGGGAACAACCCCCCGGCAACGAAAACCCTGTGCCGCCTGCAGATGTCCACGGCATGATCCCAGTTGAAGACGGCGCCGGTTCCACCCAGCTTTCCGTCCACCATGGCGTCCAGGAGGTATGCGCACGCACCGAAATCCTCCAGCCCCTCCAGGTCGCGGGGGTTTTCTCCTACCCGCACCGCCTTAATGAAAGGCGCCTTGACCTTGCGGCAGTATTCCCTGTCCTCATCCCCATGCAGCTGAACCGCGTCGAGATCAAGAAAGGTAAAAAGGTCGTTGACCACGTTCACTTCCTCCCCGGCAAATATTCCGACCTTGTCAACGAAGGGCGGCAGTTCTTCAAAAATGGCCCTGGCGGAGTAGGGGCTCAGGTATCTGCTGCTCCCCGGAACAAAGTTGAAACCCAACAGATCCACCCCAAGGGCACACGCCTCAAGGGCATCTTCAACCCTTGTAAAACCGCAAATCTTTATCTTCAGCGAGGGCTTCATCCTGTCCTCCCGGCACCGACCATGGCGCCCAATTTTCCCTCTGATCCCGTGGATCTGATCAGCGCCTCCCCGACCAGGACCGCCCTGTAACCAAGATCCCTCATTCTCCGGATATCCTCCGCCAGGCGAAAGCCGCTCTCGGCGACGCCCTGGACCGGGCCACAGATAAAAGGGGCCAACCTTTCGGAAAGGCCGGTGTCCACCTCCAGGGTCGCCAGATTGCGGTTGTTTACCCCGATGAGGTCGGCGCCTCCGTCAAGAGCCGCGGAAAGCTCATCCTCATCGTGCACCTCAACCAAGGGCCGCAGACCCTCACGCCGGCTCCTCTCGATCATCTCCGGCAGGGATGTGCCCCTGAGCAGGCCCGCGATAAGGAGGATGCCCGAAGCACCCAGTCCGGCCGCCAGTTCTACCTGGAAAGGATCAACGACGAAGTCTTTCCAGAGGAGTGGAAGCCGCGTTCCGGCGGCAATTTTCATGAAAAGCTCCGGCGACCCACCGAAATAACGCTCCTCCACGACAACGCTCACCGCCTCGGCGCCGCCTGACTCGTATATCCCAGGCAGATCCAGAGCATGAGGCATGTCGATGAGCGCCCCACGGGACGGGCTTTTCAGCTTGACCTCGGCGATAATGCCGCACCCGGCGCCATTTCCGGGAAGAAGGGGAGGCCTGGATATCGGTCCCTGGATTTCCGCCTGCCGGAAGCGTTTCTTCCACACGGAGGTATTAACAGCCGCCGATTTACCGGCCGTTTCGAGAAAACTGTTTTTCATATCCGTTTTCCTTGCAAATCTTCGATTTGCGCGCCCATCGGGGGCGCGTTAATGATTTCTCGCGAAGTCATCATTAGTTATCGACCTCACCCTTTCCAGCACTCCAATGGCCAACCCACGGTCTATGGAGTGGGCTGCGAGATCAAGGCCCTCGCGCATATCCCCCGCGACGCCGGCCATTTCAAGGGCCGCGGCCGTATTGAGCAGTACCGCGTCCCTCACAGGTCCGTTGCCGCCCTGAAGTATCTCCAGGGAGATCGCGGCGTTTTCCTCGGGCGTGCCTCCTTTGAGAACGCCCTTTTTCGCCCGATTGATCCCGTAGTCTTCGGGTTCCAGGGTCCTCATCCTGACCCCTCCTCCTTCAATGACCTCGGCGACGGTGGTGGAAGAACTGACGGAGATCTCGTCCAGACCGTCCTTTGAAGAGACAACCATGGCTCTTTTCGTTCCGAGCCTGGATAGTACGCCGGCCATTAGTGGTACCAGTTCCACGCTGAAAACTCCCAACAATTGCCTTTTGACCCCCGCTGGATTGCAAAGGGGGCCGATAAGGTTAAAAAGTGTTCGGAATCCAAGATCCTTTCTCACCGGGGCCACCGCCTTCATGGCAGGATGGTAGATTGGGGCAAACAGAAAGGCGAACCCGGTCTCATGGAGACACCGGGAAGCCACATGGGGAGACACGTCGGTTCTGACCCCAAGGGCCACCAGCAAATCGGCGCTGCCGCACCTGCTGGAAACGGAACGGTTTCCATGCTTGGCCACCCTGGCACCGGCACCCGCCGCCGTCAGGGCAACGAGGGTGGATACGTTGATCGTTCCGGCTCCGTCCCCGCCTGTCCCGCAGGTATCCAGGGCATCGCCCGGATCTCCGCCGGGAAATGGAACCGACCGGTCCCGAAGCGCCATGGCCGCTCCGGCGATCTCCTCTTCCGTCTCTCCCCGAACCTTCAGGGCCGTCAGGAACGCTCCCATCTGGGTGTGAGAGACCTCTCCATCCATAATGGTGCTGACTGCGGCAGCCATGGATTCGGTGTCCAGATTTTCCCCGTTTGTCACTCGGGCCAGTATTTCACGCATCATGACGCATCCCTCCTTCAAGTTTCAGAAAGTTCCTGAAGATCGTTATTCCTCCCTGGCTGCCGAAGGACTCGGGATGGAATTGAACCCCTTCCACGGTCATCCGGCGATGTCGAATTCCCATGATCTCCCCGTCATCCGCCGTCGCGGTGACCTCAAGTATCCGGGGGATGCTCATCCCGCTCAAGGCCAGGGAATGATAACGGATCGCCTCGAACGGGACGGGGAGGCCCTCGAAAATTCCATCTCCCCCATGGATGATGGCTGAAGACTTCCCATGCATAATGCGGGATGCGTGGACCACTTCTCCCCCAAAAACCTCGCCGATGGCCTGGTGCCCGAGACATACCCCGAGAATCGGTACTCTCCCGGCCATCCGACGTATGGCCTCCTTGCTGATTCCTGCCCCATCCGGGCGGCCCGGGCCCGGAGACACCACTATGTGGCTCAATGGCATCTTCTCCAGTTCATCCGGGGTCAACTCGTCGTTTCTCATAACCATTACTTCCGGATCCAGGGTGCTAACAGCCTGATAAATGTTGTAGGTAAACGAATCGTAGTTATCCAGGATCAGGATCATGGGAGCACCTCCACATTCCCGAAGGCCTGAAACATGGCTTCCGCCTTCGCCTGTATTTCATCGCACTCCCTTTCCGGCACGGAATCCGCAACGATTCCCGCTCCCGATTGGACGAAAGCGCGTTCCCCGGAAAAGAAGACCGATCGGATCGTGATACAGAAGTCCATGTTCCCCCTGATATCGAAATACCCCACGCCCCCGGCGTAGGGCCCTCTGACCACCGGCTCCATCTCCGAAATGGCCTGCATGGCTCTCACCTTGGGCGCCCCGGAGACGGTACCCGCCGGAAAGGTGGCACGAAGGGTGTCATATGAATCTTTGCCCGTAGCTATATATGAACGAACCTCCGAAACGAGGTGCATAACGTGGGAAAAGGACTCGACTTCCATCCTTCGGGTGACTTCCACGGATCCGGAGGCCGAAACCCTTCCGAGGTCGTTTCTGCCCAGATCCACCAACATGATATGTTCGGCCCGTTCCTTGGGATCAGCAAGAAGATCGGCAGCCTGGGCAAGGTCCTCCTCCCTGTTGCTTCCCCGTCTTCTGGTCCCGGCGATGGGCCGTACGGTCAGTGTGTCGTTCTCCCTCCTGACGAGTAGTTCCGGTGACGCGCCCAGCAGGACCCCGCCCTGGAAGCGAAGATAGAAATGGTATGGAGACGGGTTCAGGCTCGACAGGGACCGATAGACATCCTCCGGCGGCGGGGACGGGGATACCTCCCATCGACGGGAAAGGACCACCTGTATCAATTCACCATCGTTGATAAAATTCCTGGCCCTGGCTACATCCCGAAGAAACCGGTCTTTTGTACAGGAAGATTCCGCTATTCGAAGCAGCGTTTCGGGGGGATCTTCCGACGGCTCTTCCAGATGTTCGGGAAGAAGGGACCGGGCCATGGTGATCAGTTCCTCAGCCCTCTCGCCATCACGGGCCCACGCCACCAATACCAGCCGCCGTTGAACGGCATCTTTTAAAATGAGAATTGATGGAATGAAGAAGGCATAGTCGGGCAGATCAAGATCATCGATCTCCGCGCGGGGTATCCCCTCGAAACGTTCAGCCGCTTCGTATCCCAGGCAACCGATCCACCCGCCGACATACCGGAAGGAGGAAAGCCCTGCAGGGACATAACCGTTGGGCTCCAAAGAACGAAGCAGGACGAGGGGGTCCTCCGCGGAACCTTCCGTAACGTTTCCCTCCAAATCCCTGAGGATGTACCGATTCTTCGAACCTTCAAGGGCGAACAGGGGACGGGCCGCAGCGATGCCGTAACGGGCCCACTTCTCCGTTCCCTCCCGGCTTTCCAGAAAGCCTATGGGCCCCAGCGGACCCAGAGCCCTGTCCAGCTCGGGCATTTCGCCCAGTTCGAAGGGAAGTTCCCTGTAGGCGCATTTCAAACACATGCCCTGCACTCTATGAGCGGTTGCCGTATTCATGTCATCCTCCGTATAAAAATGGGGCCGGGTTTACCCACGGCCCCATTAAAAAAAAGGCCGCGGGTTCATGGAGAACCCGCGGCCTGAATTTCGGAATATAAATTTACCGGATCAGCGGCGCAGTGCCCCCCTTGCAGAATCTACCCGCCACCACCAATAACCGGCTGAGACAACATTTCTGGTTTTCGCAAACAATCTATCCATGGTTCTCCCTGCTAACAGATAAATATTATCCTGTCAACACCGTTGTTTATGGGGTCAGTCCACCTGAAGGACAAAACCGCATGATATTACCGTGTTTTCGCTCGCCCTTATTCCCCTGGATGAAACGGTCAAAAGCATCCCCTCCATCTCTTTATCCCAATCACGGATCAAAACCGCAGGATGCCACACACCGTTACTCAGAATCCGTTTATGGGGCTGGATGACGAGGACGCAGTCGGGAGGAATTTCCACCCTCTCGTTGTATGTGATCCAATAGGCGCCCTGTCCCAGATCCCACCATCCGATTTCCTCACCGGTCGAACGCCGGGAAGGCCGCTTGATTCGCCTGGCTTCCTTGGTACCGGCATCGTCCGGCCCGAGTTCCGCCTCTCCCATAATCTGGTGGACATCACAAAGGGTCATGGTGATAAGGCTCCCCGAGACCTGGCCGTCCGGGCGTACCGGGAATTTCAGGATCTTCTCAAGCTCAGTGGAATCGAGGAATCTCACGGGACCGATACTGGACTGGGGACAGTACCGGATACGTGGACATAGATGAGACGGTTTCTGCTCCTGAGGTCCAACTCCACAAGAACGACCTGCTGCCAGGTACCCAGTACGACTTCACCCTCTCTGATGGGTATCGAGAGGGAGGGTCCGAGAAGAGCGGCTCTGACGTGGGATCTTCCGTTTCCGTCCCCCCACCGGGAATCATGATCGTATTTTTGACCCTCCGGGGCAAGCCTGGAGAGGGCTTTTTTCAGGTCATTGACGGCCCCGGGCTCAAACTCAATTGTGGTGAGGGCGGCTGTGGAACCGGCCACAAAAAGGGTAGCGACACCATCAAAGACACCTGACGCCTTGATCTTCTCTTTCAGATCGGCTGTCAGATCAACCACGTCCATTTCCTTTGAGGTGATGACTTCAATAAAAGCCGGAAAACATATGTAACACCGCTCAGTGGCACCCATCTTGAATAGATTTATATATGATGAAGAAGAAAAAATCCATTCCCAAGTCAAATGACGAAAGACACCCGGGAAGGCAGGAATTATGCGTCCTGAAATCCCTTATCGGCCATCGGGCAGCCGAAACGGTATTGAGCCGATATTCCCTGATCGAGCTTCTGCGCACCGACCGCAAAAGTTTAATGGATGTGCGGTACATGGGCCCGTCAAGGGCAAATACCATTCTTGCCCTGCCCCGACTCCTCGAGATTGTAAGCACTCCTCGAACGGGGGACAGAATCATCAGCTGCAGCCGGGACATCTTTGAACTATTCAGGTTCAAGGCCGGCATCAGGGAACAGGAGCATTTTGTCGTTCTGGCGCTCAACAGCCGGAACAGGATCATCTCGGAAGAAACAACGGCTGTCGGATCCGTCAACACGGTTCACGTCAGTCCTGCGGATATCCTCAAACCCGCCATCAGGCACGCTGCCGCGAGTATCATCTGCCTGCACAACCATCCTTCCGGCGACCCAACCCCTTCCACCGACGACAGGTCCCTCACCGATCGGATTGCCAGGGCTTCATCCCTTATGGGTATCCGTTTTCTCGACCATCTGGTCATCACGGTATCCTCCTACTACTCCTTTTCCGATTCCGGCGAACTTTAGTTCCCTCCCTTTCAGGGGAAGAAGCAAGGGGAAAACCGGGGTGTGGAATTCTCACCTGCAAATATGATAAAATCTATAGGTTGTAGATCAATCCAGCCGGTCCAGCCGGTCCAACCGCGGGAACATTTTCGCACTGCGCTTAATCGGAGGCAAACCTGACGTGTGCCCCACCAGGGATCAGATCAGTCTTTTGGAACATATCAGCAGGTTAATCGGGGAATCTCACGATTTCAAGGGGACTGTCGACAATATCGTCTCCCTGGTTAAACGGGAGATGCACACCGATGTCTGTTCGCTGTACCTTTACAATGAGGAGCGGAACCATCTTGCCCTGGTCGCCAGTGAAGGGCTTTCAGGCGATGCCATCGGAAAGGTCAAGATGAAGCCCAGTGAGGGACTGACAGGGCTCGTCTTTGAGACCAGGACGCCACTCGTGGTGCAAAACGCCGAGACGCACCCGCGTTTCCGATACTTTCCCATAACCAGGGAGGAACACTACCACACATTCCTGGGAGTTCCCCTCATCAGCCGGCGTAACCCCATAGGGGTTCTCGTGGTTCAGGACAAAGGCGAGCGGTCCTACACCAAGCAGGAACTTCAACTGTTCAATACCATTGCGGGACAGGTGGCGGGTGTCGTCGTCAACGCCCGCCTCCTGAATGGCCTTTCAATGGGCACTGTGGCCCTGGAGCCGGTTGCGGAACCTGTTCATCAATCCAAGCTGCTGCACGGCACCCCCGCCACTCCAGGCATCGCCATGGGAACGGCCATAATCCTGGAGGGTTCTGATGACATTCACTACATTATGGAGGAACTCTCCGAGAACCCTGATCAGGAACGGAAACTCTTCGATAAATCCGTAGGAGAAGCCAGGGCCGAGATCGAAAAGCTTCAGAGCCGTATCCATGAGCAACTCGGAGAGGAAGACGCGGCAATCTTCAACATCCACCTGATGATGATCGAGGATCAGGGATTTACACAGAAAGTAGATGACCTTATCTCCTCAGGGTACACGGCGCTTTACTCAGTAAAAACCGTCGTCGCGGAATACCTCAACAGCTTCGACAACATCAACGACCCTTACCTGAAAGAAAGGGGAGTGGACATCGAGGATGTGGGGCGCCGGCTGATGAGGCTGTTATCCGGTTCGGCTTCGGACGACACTCTGTTCATTGAGGAAGAAGGGATCCTTTTGTCACGCCTGATAACTCCATCAGATGCCGCCAATCTGGCAGGACAGAAGGTTAAGGGGATCGCTACGGCGAGTGGGGGGCACACCTCACACGCCATCATCCTCTCGAGATCCATGGGTATTCCCTGCGTTGTGGGAATCGACGAAATCCTCGACATCGTACATCCCGGTGATTTCATAATCGTTGACGGGAACACGGGAACTGTCTACGTCAATCCGGATGAAAACGTTGTTCAGGAATACCGGCGTCTTACGGAAGACTACAACCGCCACATGGTGGAATTGGTGCGCGAAAAGGATCTTCCGGCGGTAACTCTGGACGGTTACCGGGTTGAGCTCCTCGCGAATGTTGGTTTGATTTCCGACCTGAAGCTTACCTCCTTTTACGGGGCGGAGGGGATCGGGCTGTATCGTACCGAAATTCCTTTCCTGGCCAGAAATATGATCCCGGAGGAGGATGAACAGTACAGGATCTACCGCCGCATGGTGGAGGGGGCCATGGGCAAACCGGTGACCATCAGGACCCTGGATGTAGGGGGTGACAAGAACGTCCCATATCTTAAGATACCCAAGGAGGAAAACCCGTTCCTGGGCTGGCGGTCAATTCGCATGTGCCTGGAGAAGGTGGATATTTTCAAGATTCAGATCAGGGCCATTTTGAGGGCGGCAGTCCACGGTTCCGTGAACCTCATGATACCAATGATTTCATCCATGGAGGAGGTCCACCGGGTAAAAACCCTTATCGGGGAATCGATACGGGAACTGGATGCGTCACGGGTTCCCCACAGGTCTGGAGTTCCCATTGGCATAATGATCGAAATCCCGGCCGCGGCCCACCTTGCCGACAGGTTGGCCAAGGAGGTGGATTTCTTCTCCATCGGTACCAATGATCTCACTCAGTATGCGCTGGCCGTCGACAGGAACAACAGGAAGGTGGCGCACCTGTATGATCCCATGAATCCGGCCGTTCTCAGCCTCATTCAGATGACGACCAAGGCAGCCAGGGACAACGGCATCCCGGTTGGTGTGTGTGGCGAGATAGCCTCCCTTCCCCTCTGGACCCCCCTCCTCCTCGGCCTGGGAGTTACGGACCTGTCCATGAACGCGGCCGCAATCCCGCTCGTCAAAAGATCTATCCGCCTTATCAAACATCAGGATTGCCAGAGAGCAGCGCGAAGGGCTATCAAGGCGAGTACATCTTCTGAGGTCCGCCGGATTCTTTCCCGGTTCGAGACGATGATCAGAACGCAGGTTTACTTCTCGCCCAGAGAGGCCGTTTCCACGGAACAATAGGGTCCTATGAGTCCAGAGTCGAAAGTCCAGAGTGTGAAATTCCAAGGGCGCAGTCAGGACACGGGTAACGGATGGCTTTGTCATCGCGAGCAGATCTCATACGACGCGATCCCGCCAACATTCATGAGACTACCGCGCTCTTTTCAGTCGCTTTCGTTTTCGCTAAAGCTTCGACGGGACAAGCGCAATGACATCTCTTTGTTACCTGTGTCTCAACGTCGGCTTTTCCACTTTTGACCCGTTATTCTACTCTGGACTCTGGACTTTCGACTCTGGACACCGCGACTCTGGACTGAATTAAAGAAACCCGGGACAGCCTGAACCATCCCGGGTCCCCCCCGTTGGAGAGGCTTACAACCTCTAGTGTGAAAGTTTACACATGCATCCCGGCCCTGTCAAGGGAAACCACTGCCGGGACACCTGGCCGGCGTCCAGTTTGGCAGGGTCGTAAAAAATCCATCAATGGCTTTTTACTCCACGGGAAGCGAAAAATGTCATTTTCACTTTCCTCACAAATCTTCGATTTGTGCGCCCTCAAGTGGGCGCATTGATGACTTCTTGCCTAAGTCATCAATTTTCATCTGGATCAGCTGGATCAGTTTCTCCTCCCCCACAAGACCGCCCGCGAAAGTAACCGGCGGACCGGCGTCGCGATTTATCCTCACCATGTGACGGGCGGTATCCTTCAACGGCTTTAAATCCGCTCTCAAGGCCCACCACGCCGGGTTACTCATGATCTCCACCGAAACAATGCCGGAAAAGGGGATTGATACCGTCCGGGTCCCCCTGTAAACCAGCAGTGTCCCGTTTTCTATCACCAGGCTGAAACGGGCCAGAGACAAGGCCATCTGCACCGCAAACATTCCCCAAAGGGCGGCTAACCCCGTCACCATGGCGAGATGAGCAGGCTTAACGTATTCGCCGTTTAAAAAAAATCGGTCCACAATCATTACAAGAAGGATTAGAAGAAAGGAGAGGGCGAATGCCAGGCTGACGCTCACGAATGCCTGCCGCAGATACTGGCCTATACTGCCCGGATAATGGAACTCCTGACCCGCCCCGGCGCCCGTATCATTACCTGGATGACTCATGGGCATTCGCTGTCACCTCAGCTCCGTCAGCCTATCAAATAGCATGAAACAGAAGGGATCTGCACAAAATTTTCAGGAACCTGACCCGCCTCCGGCGGCACGCGGGACCGACGCCGCTTCGGGAGATCTGGACTGTTTTTTTCGATCGTTGGCGTTCAGGAACTTCTTCCGCAGCCGGATCGATCTGGGAGTGACATCAACCAGTTCGTCGTCATTAATAAATTCCAGGGCCTGTTCCAAAGAAAGCGCCCTGGCCGGTGTCAGGTGGACGGTATCGTCGCTTCCGGAAGCCCGCATATTGGTAAGTTTTTTGCCCCTGCACGGGTTAATCACCAGGTCGTTATCCTTGTTATGCCGCCCTATGACCATTCCCCCGTAGACCTCCATACCGGGACCGATGAAGAAAACCCCGCGATCCTGAAGGCCGAAAATCCCATAAGCGGTCATTTTCCCATCTTCAAGAGCAATGAGTGATCCGTTTTTACGCCCCGGAATTTCTCCCCGAAAGGGGGCGTAGCTGTGGAACGTGTGGGAAATGATTCCGGTTCCCTTGGTGTCGGTCAGGAATTCCGTTCTAAAGCCGATGAGTCCGCGAGCGGGAATCACGAACTCCAGCCTGTTGACACCGTCCAGGGGCACCATGGAAATCATTTCGCCTCGGCGCAGACCCAGTTTTTCGATGACCGTTCCCTGGTATTTTTCGTCCACGTCGATTACAAGATGTTCCATCGGCTCGCAGGGGCAGCCGTCCACCTCACGGAGGATTACCTCGGGCTTTGATACGGCCAAAGCGAATCCCTCGCGTCTCATGTTTTCGATAAGGATGGAAAGGTGAAGTTCGCCCCTGCCGGAGACCTTGAAGCCGTCGGCGCCTTCCATCTCCTCTACGCGAAGTGAAACGTTGGACCGCAGTTCCTTCATGAGCCGGTCCCGGATCTGGCGGGATGTCAGGTATTTACCTTCACCTCCAGCGAAGGGAGATGTGTTGACCATGAAATTCATGGAGATGGTGGGTTCGTCGATGGCCACATATTCGATGGCCACGGGTTCCGCGGAGTCGGCGATGGTTTCCCCGATACCGATCTCATCGAAACCCGCAACGGTCACGATATCACCTACGGCCGCATCCCGGACCTCCACCTGCTTGAGCCCCTCATATCCGAAAAGCCTGGATATACGTCCCGTCCGACAGGTTCCGTCTCTCGCGATCAGGGTCACAGCCTGGCCGCTCTTTACGATGCCGTTGTATATCTTCCCGGTGGCAATGCGGCCGATGTAGTCGTCGTAGGCGATGTTGGCCACCAGCATCTGGAATGGAGCTTTGGACTCCCCCTCCGGAGGGGAAACATGGTCCCGGATCATCTCGAAGAGCGGTTTCAGGGTGTCCGATTCGTCGTCAGGCTCCAGCCTGGCATACCCTTCCCTGGCGCTGGTGTAGACCACCGGGAAATCCAGTTGCTCGTCGCTGGCCGAAAGGTCGCAGAAGAGGTCAAACACCATATCCAGGACCTTCTGCGGACGGGCGCCCTTACGGTCGATCTTGTTGATGACCACCACCGGCTTAAGCCCGAGCTCCAGTGATTTCCTGAGGACAAAACGGGTCTGCGGCATGGGACCTTCAAAAGCATCCACAAGGAGGAGCACTGAATCCACCATCTTGAGAATTCTCTCCACCTCGCCCCCGAAATCCGCATGGCCCGGGGTATCGACGATGTTGATTTTCAGGTTCCCGAACCGTACGGAGAGGTTCTTCGACAGGATGGTGATTCCCCTCTCCCTCTCGAGGTCATAGCTATCCATAACCCGCTCGGCGACAACCTGATTGTCCCGAAATACCCCGGACTGTCTGAGCATGGCGTCTACAAGGGTGGTCTTCCCATGGTCTACATGCGCTATAATCGCGACATTTCTGATATTGGCCTGCATTTTTGATAACCTCGCAAAAAAGTCTCTTCGAGCTATTTTCCTCAACGGGGGATGGCTTCCCCTTCGCTGCCGGTCATGAGATCGGGTGAAATTACACGGCCTTTCCGGCAAGCGGACGAACGCTACAGTAAAGGGAAAGTTAAGTCAAGCAGCTGTTCCGGATCCACCTTCGCTCCCCTGATGAAAACCCCGAAGTGCAGGTGAGGACCCGTGGCCCGGCCGGAGGAGCCCACACGGCCCAGGATGTCGCCGCGGTCGACCAGCCGGTGCTCCCTCACAGAGATGGAATCCATGTGGGCGTAAATGGTCAGCAGGCCCCAGCCGTGATCGATAACTACGGTATTGCCGGAAAGGAACAGATCGGCCGCAAGGATCACCTCTCCCCTGTTGGCGGCTGCTATCGGGGTGCCTCTGGGCGCCGCGATATCGATCCCGCTGTGGGGTGAGCGGGGTTTTCCGTTAAGGATGCGCCTGGTGCCGAAACGCGTGGAGATTCTTCCGCTGACAGGCAGGACGAACGGTTTTTCCCAGTAACGTTTCTCCACTCGCTCCGCCAGGACGGACCGAAGCCGGCCCGAATCTTTCCTGACCCTTTCCAACGTATTGCCGGCAAGATCAACCATCCCGGCCGGAAGGGAGAGAGACTGGCTGCCGAATTTCCTGCTTTGAACCTTGAGGTCGCCCACCATCCGGTACGGTGCCGCACGTCCCTTCATGTAAAGGAAAAATTCAACCCTGTTGACAGGGGCGTCCATACCAAGATCGATCCCTACAAGGGCCACGTAGTTTCCGGTGGAGGTCCGGATCAGCGGGAAACGCTCTCCCGACACAACCGCCTCGACCCTGGTGAGAGGTACCGGGGATTTAACTATCATGGGAACGACCGCCCCGGGGCGAACAATGGACGGATCCCAGGTCAGGCGAAAGGTCAGGGCCCTGGCCACGGCGGACGGGAAGGTCAAACCGACCAGGACGACGAAGATTGCCGCTGCTGAAAGGTGAACTTTACGGGCAGTCATGAAGCATGCTAACCTTTTTAAAAGAGGATGCAGGTTCCCACATCAGACCGGACAACCTCGCACAAAGTCCATCAGAACAGGAGGGCGGTTATGTCCCAGCAGACCTTCAACCTTAAGGAGATCATCGAAATGGCCATCCATATCGAGAGGTCGGGGGTGGCTTTTTACCAGCGCCTGAAGGAACAGTCGGGGGACCGCGAGGCCAAAAGCCTGTTTAAGACCCTGGAGGCGGCCGAGCACCAACATATCAGGGACTTCGAAAAGGTCCTGAAGTCCGCGCTGCAAAAGCACGGGAATCTGGAGTACCCGACCTCGAGTCAGGAGCTTCTCTACCTGAGGGCATTTGCCTCCAGAAGGATCTTTCAGAACCCCGATGACGCGGCGGCCAAGGCTGCCTCCACCTCAACTGCCGTTGAAGGGATCGACATGGCCCTGGACTTCGAGTTCCGGTCGGTGACCTTCTTCCAGGAGATGGCCCGGATCATCGAGGATTCCGACGACCGGGCATCAGTTGAAGAGCTGGAACGCCAGGAAAGGGCCCACGTAGCGATGCTCTATGAAATGAAAGGAAAACTGCAAAATACAGTTCCTGGTTCCTAGTTCCTGGTTCCTAGGTGTCAAGCACCAGGCACTAAGCACCAGGCACCCTGCTCTTTTACACCCTTATTTCGATACACCCTTACTTTGATACTTAAGCGACGCCTTCTACGATGATGCTTTCGCTCACGTTCTCCCTGAGTGCCCGCTCGATACCGGCCTTCAACGTCATCTGAGACATGGGGCATCCGGCGCAATGACCGGTCAGCCTGAGTTTAACGAGACCCTCATCGGTTATCTCCACCAGCTCGGCATCTCCACCGTCCGCCTGGAGTGAAACGCGCACCTTGTCCAGGACTTCCTTGATCTTTTCCCTGTCAACCATTTTCTCCTCCTGACATCCCGCCTAAGCGGATATTATACCTCATTTTCGGGCCCGAATCATTCAGACCCGCGCCACCATGTCCAGAAAACGTCCCAAAACCAGGGAACTGGTTAAATGGGCCTTGTCCATGAATTCCTCCGTAGCTTTGATAATACCGGCCGGATCTTCAACCATGGGGCAGCATCCGGCCAGATCCTCCTCGATCCATTCTTTGACCACCTCACCGTTCGCCTCAAGGTGAAACTGGAACCCGTAAACGCTCTCGCCCCACCGGAAAGCCTGGTTGACGCAAGCGCGGGAGGACGCCAGAAGAACGGCCCCGGCGGGAATATCAAAGGTCTCCCCATGCCAGTGAAGGACCGGCAGGATGTCCCCCACCCCGGAAAAAAGAGGATCCATCTTTCCTTCATCGGTCAATGTAACCTCCCCCCAACCCACCTCTTTTTCCCGCCCTGGATATACTCCTGCGCCCAGGGCGGCGGCCAGGAGCTGCGCGCCGAGGCACACACCGAGCGCCGGGAGACGCCGCGCAACGGCCTCGGCCAGGAATGACTTTTCCTTTGCCAGAAAATCCAGATCGTCATTGACGGACATCGGCCCCCCCATGGAGATTACTCCCGTAAACCCGGCGGGTGAAAGGGGTGTCGGATCGCCTTTGTACGGCTCCAGAATCATATACGGCATGCCCCTTCCATCGAGCATCTCCGCGATAAGACCGGGCCCTTCGAAGGGCACATGTTGAAAAATGACTATCATGTCAGATCACCGATTTTATCCCTCAACCAACTTCGCGCCGAGCTCCCTGCAGTTCTGAAGGTCGGCCTCGGTTGGGAAAAGCTGGGCGCGGTATCCCTCCGCCGGGGTTATGTTGACGGTGGACATGTCAGGCTTCCTCGAAAAAGCTCTTATCCGCTCCGCAATCGGGACAGACCCAGTCCTCAGGCACATCGTCAAACGTGGTCCCCGCAGCTACGCCCTCATCGGGGTCCCCGACGGCCGGATCATAAATATATCCACAGACAGTGCAGCGATATTTTTTCATGCCATACCTCCTTGGAGCCGTTGGGTTTCAGGTCGGACTTCCATAATTGATTTGGGCGCCCCTAAATGGGCGCGTTGACGACTTTTTGCGAAATCATCATTATTTAACAGGACGACATTCTTCCTGACGCCGGCCGGCCTGTCAAGATACAATCGTTCCAGATTCACGTTCTCCGGCAACATTTCTCCTTCCGATCCACCTTTCCGCCAACGGCATTACCAGCCGTAGGAAGATGGAACCGAAAACAAGGCGACCGACCACTATCCAGAGCAGGTTGGCTCCCACCGCGGCAAAGACCAGTGAATCCTCGATCAGGGCGTGGCTGGTACCCAGGAAGACGTTGGTGGCCAGGATCTCCCTGGTGGAAATGGAACTTTTTTTGGTCTCGTCAATAATAAGACCAGCACCGTAGGCAAGTCCAAGGACCAACCCTACAGCAGCCACGAACGCCGTCTTGCGATGCAGTCCAAGTGCCCTCATGGGCCATTGGAGAATGCTCATAAACCGGTCCATGAGCCCGAATTCCCGGCTGATCTCCACAAGGACCATCAGGGTGATGACGATAATGGCGATCCGTAAAAGGGACAGCGCGTTTGAGGCCAGGACCTGCCGCAGGCCGGAGACCTCGGAGACCGTCGTTTGTCCCATGACTACCCCGCCATCCGGGATGATCCTCGCGAAGATGAATCCGGCAAGCAGAGCGGCCGAGATCCGGACGGTGACCATCACCGCCGCCGGTGTGCCCGCCCGGCTCTGCACCGCTGTTTCCACGATGAGATTGTGGGCTATGAGAACCATGATAGCCAGGACGGTCATGGATTTTGCCGTCATGGGGATGTTCACCGCGACGGCTATGGCAGCGTAGATGTTGACAACGCCACCGGTAAGCAGGGCGAGGGCAGCCTCTCCCGGAAGGCCGAAAACCTTCATTACGGGGGAGGCCAGATGCGCCAGAAATGCCAGGGCCCCGAGGACCTTGAGCACCTGGACGATGGCCATTGTGGGGACCATGATCCTGAGCAGAAGCCAGGCCGTGGAGAGCCCGGAAACAACCCCCCGCTTCCCGCTGAGAAAAAGCCTGCCCGGGGTTTTTCCTGTCTCCATGTCGGAGGGAAAATCAGGTCGGCTCAACATCGAGCCTTTCCAGGATGGCCAGGATGTCCTTACGTATCCGGCCGGGTGTGGGAGACTGGCTGGTTCTTTTCCCATCTTTCATGATGGTTTTGAGAATGGGCTCGGCCTTGATCCGGCATCTCTCACATATCGGGGCCTCGGCGCCCCTGGCAAGTATTGTGTCCTCCATGCACGTCGGACAGCGGAACAGTTCCTTGCTCCCGGACATCTTTCCCCGCTTGGCGCGAGGTTCCCCTCCCACCTCCACGATATCAAGGGAATAGTCGACAGTGGGCGCAGCGGAGATGGATGTTCCGACCCCATAGGCGTCAACAACATGGTTGAGCCGGACGATGCTTTTTTCATTCAGTCCTCCGCTGGCAAAGAGCTTCACGTGGGAGTATCCCTTCTGATCAAGCTCCCAGCGTACCTCCTGGAAAATCCTCGAAAAATCTCCCCGCCGGGACGATGTCGTGTCGAGCCGCAGGGCGCTGAGTTTCCCGCCGAGCGCGTCGGCCACGGCCAGGGATTCAAATTTCTCGTCCCCGAAGGTGTCCACAAGCGCGACCCGCGGCAGGGCAGGATCGATAATCTCGTCAAAGGCCGTGGCGGCGGCAACCGAATCCCCCATGATGATGACCAGTGCGTGGGGGATCGTCCCCGTTGGGGTGATCCCGAGGACCTCCGCGCTCTTGACGGTAGCCACGCCGCTGCACCCGCCGATGTAGGCATTCCTCTCCACGAGGGGCGCTAAGACAGGGTGCATCCTCCGTGCGCCGAAGCTGACCACGGGCCGGCCGGCGGCGAGTTTTACGCAGCGGGCCGCAGCCGTGACAATTCCGGACGACTGGCACAGGCACCCGAGGATCGCGGTCTCGTAGATGCCGAAATCCAGGTAGTCTCCCTCGATCTCCATGACGGGGAGATAAGGTTTAAAGGGCGTTCCCTCGGCAAGAGCGCGAATGGTCACCGGGTGCCCTTCCATGATTTCCAGAACCTCGTCGAGGCCGGCGAAGAGCGCCCATTGCCAGTTCTCGGGAAAGGACTTGACCATGATCTCCACCCGCACATTCTCGTGGATGCCCCTGGCGTTCAGAATCTGGCGGGTGCGGATGAAGTAGACATCCGTGACCTTGCCTTCGGCGATCTCCTCGGGGGAGGCGATGAGCAGTTTCGGGTGTTTTTTACCCGACATGTCCGGCCTTCCGGATGATCTCGGCATCCATGAGCTTTCCGACCTGGTCCAGCGCGAATGTGTGCTCTTCCACGGTGAGGGCCGCTACGCACTGTTCCGGGATTCTCAGGTTGAACCCTCTCATGAAGGCGTCGCAGGAGGTGAACAGGACACAGATATTGGTGAGGATGCCGGTCAACGTCAATTCCGACACATCCAGGTTCTTGAGTATCCCGTCCAGGTCCGTTTTGAAAAATCCGGAGTACCGGGTCTTGGGAACGACAATATCCCCTTCCTCCGGTGAAAGTTCATCGACTACTTCCGCTCCTTTTGTACCGGACACGCAGTGGGCGGGCCATTTGACGAATTCAGGGTCATCGGGCGCGTGGTTGTCGCATAGGTAGATTACGGGAACACCCCCCTCCCTGGCGGCTTTAATCTCCTCCAGAATGCACGGGATGATATTTCTCCCCGCGGGTACCTCCAGGGGAGCGCCGGGAAGGAGAAAATCGTTGAGCATATCGATGACAAGAAGCGCCCGTTTGGACATGTCGCATCCCCCATGATTGATGGACTTGGTCTTCACTTACTTAACCATTCCAGCAGGCTCTGTCCATGGGCTGTCTTTTACTTCGGCGCCCGAATTACGCCGCCCGCAAACTGGCCGAGCAGGGCACTGATAATAAACAGGGGGATGTAAAGGTAGGAAAAGCCGCCCAGGATGCGCATGGCGATGATGAAGGGAATGATCAGGTGGATCGCGAGGAACCAGTTCACCGAAAACTTTCTGCATCTTACGCGCCAGTACCCAAAGGGAAGCGTTGCGACGAAAGTCAGGACGATCAAAGTCAACAGAAGCCCGGTGGAACCGTATGACAGATCCATGACGGATTCTTGTAGCAGACGGGCATTTGGTGGTCAAGGGGAGTGCTCGACATTGTGACGTCTATCTTCTATGATTTCTTTTCAGTGACCATCAGGCCGGGCGGAATTGCCATGCGCCGGGCGGGGGCAGGGTGCCGGTTTCAGGGAGAAGGTTTGTCGCCATGACCGTAACTCGCAGGATAACGGGAAAAACAAGGGTGCGGCTCGACCGGGCCATTCTGACGGTGGCGGATGGTCCTGACACGGGCCGGGAAACTCAACTCGAGGAGGGCGTCCTGACCATAGGAACCGATTCGGGTTCCGGGTTCTGCCTTACTGATCCTACTGTATCCCGCCGACATGCCGAGATTTCACGCACCAGCGAGGGTTTTTTGCTGCAGGACGTGGGCAGCACCAACGGGACGTTCATAAACGGCGTCAGGATTGATCGCGCCTACCTGCGCGACGGCACGACCATTACCCTGGGAAAAAGCGAAATCGGTTTCCGGCTCAACGAGGAAACTTTCGTGCCGAGCTCATCACGGACCACATGTTTCGGGGAGATGATCGGGCGGGGCAAATCCATGCGGGAGGTATTTTCTCTCCTGGAGCGGCTGTCCGGAAGCGACGTGACGGTCCTGCTCCAGGGTGAGACGGGAACCGGGAAGGAGCTGGCCGCCAGGGGCCTTCACTCATACGGTTCGAGATCGTCCATGCCCTTTGTCGTCTTCAACTGCGCGGCGGTGCCATCGGAACTTATGGAGAGCGAACTGTTCGGATTCGAGAAAGGGGCCTTCACCGGGGCGGATGCCTCCAGGAAAGGCGCTGTGGAGGAGGCGGAAGGGGGAACCCTGTTTCTGGACGAGATCGGCGAACTCTCCCTGTCACTTCAACCGAAGCTCCTCCGCCTTCTGGACCGAAGGGAGTTCAAGCGCTTGGGAGAAGCCGGTGAGAGGCACTCAAACGTCCGTTTCGTGGCGGCCACCAACCGGGACCTCGAGGCTCAGGTCATGGAAGGAACTTTCCGTCAGGACCTCTTTTTCAGGACCTCGGCCGCCCGGGTGAAACTCCCGCCTCTCAGGGAACGCCCGGAAGATGTTCCCGCACTGCTGGAACATTTCCAAGATGAGATCAGCCGGCGCACGGGCAAACGGCTCAGGCTTGCCGAACCGGCCCTGAATATTCTATGCAATCATGCCTGGCCTGGAAACGTCAGGGAACTGAAAAATGTTCTGGAGACGGCCGGGGCGCTGTGCGGCGGGGAAATAATCGGCCCTGGGGATCTGCCGCCCCTTTCCCGTGCGGTTCCCCGGGACGGCGCAGGGAGCATGCGCGACGCCGAGGTCAGAGCGTTAAGGGAGGCCGTGGAGATGGCCGGCGGCAACAAAAGGAAGGCGGCCCGCCTCCTTGGCATAGCCCCGTCAACGCTGTATGCGAAGATGAGGAAGTATAAGATTTAGGGCCATGAGCGTTCTATACTTCCTCGATCTCCTGGGTACAGCCGCCTTTGCCGCATCGGGGGCACTCGCCGGTGTTCAACGAAAGATGGACCTTCTGGGCGTCGTCGTCCTCGCGCTCGTTACTGCCGTGGGAGGTGGAACAATACGGGATCTCCTCCTCGGCGCCGTCCCTCCATTTTGCTTCAAGGACGAAAACTACCTTTACCTCTCCATCGTTGTGGCCCTTCTCATATTCTATTTTCACCACAGCCTTGACTTCGTTCACAGGCCCCTGCTCTATTTTGACGCCCTCGGCCTGGGAACATTCCTCGTTATCGGCACCGGGAAGGCTCTGAAATACGACGCCGGATTCCTGGTTGCCGTTATGATGGGGGTCATGACCGCGACGGCCGGCGGAGTTGTCAGGGACGTCCTGTCCGATCAGGTGCCGTTTATCCTGCAAAAGGAGATCTACGCCACCGCCTGCGTATTCGGAGGCATCCTTTACTACATCCTGTACCGTTTTGGGGTGAACGAATCCCTCACCGCCGTGATCTCGGCCCTCGTCGTTGTCGTCATCCGCGTAATAGCCATCCACAGGCACTGGTCCCTGCCGGTGGCCAGAATCGACTAACGGCAGGCCGCGCGGATGCGGCGCAATCCAGCTTGTCGAAGGGCGCCTTGCTTGCCACCCGAAGCTTTATGCGAAGGGCGGAGCGAGTCACGTTTCCGGGGTGACAAACGAGCGTGAGAAAACAGATTCCACATCAGGTACGCATTTCCAGGATGAACTATTATTATAACCTGGTTGGGGATTGCAACGGAAATATAACGGTGCCTTATTCCTTATCAGGGCCCGCAACACCGAGATGGCGATCGGCGAGAAACCAGACAAAGGGTACAGCAAGGAATGAGAGGGAAAACATCACACGGAAGGTGTTATCCAGGCCGAAATGGTCGCCTCCCCACCCCACAGCGACCGCCGTCAGGGAACTTGAAAGGAAACTGATGGTCATATAGATACTGTTGATAAAGGCCGGTCGGTCCGACCGGGCATCCTGTACCAGGGCCAAAACCACTGGAGCAGCGGAAAAGAGGGAAAACCCCAGGACCAACAGAACCGCGATGGAAACCCACCCATGGGTCAGGAGGAATACCCATCCCAGGACCGGGGATACGATGGACACAGCGAGAAGCAGTTTTTTTCGGCCCACTCTATCCGAAAGCCCGCCGCCGTAAAAAGTTCCGATAGCGCCGGTCACCTCGAGAACGGAAAGCGAAATTCCGGCAAACCACAGATCCTCCCCCCTGCCGGTAAGGTAGGTGGGCAGGAAGATCATCAGGGTGAAGCGCATCAGTGACATGAACAGAGTGTAGCCCGCCAGTATTCCAAAAAACGGGAGAAAATCCCTCAGAGTGTGACGTATGCCGGATAGCCCGGATATGGGCGAGACCGACTCTCGAATCACCATCTTCCTGAACCGGAAAAAGAGAATCGCGGACGCCGTCAGCCCGAAGGGGATGAGCTTCCAGGTCCCATCCAGTCCCCATAGCGACACGGCGCCCAGGATAACCAATGGCCCGATGCTCCGTGCCGCCTCGCCGCCCAGCATGAAGTAGCCCATTCCCTGGCCCACCCGTTTCCCCGAAACAGTCTTTATCATCACGGGCCCGGGCACATGAAAACACATGGCCCCGACGCCCATCGCCAGCAGAAGAACCACCAGTACGCCGTAATTGGGGGCCAGCCCCAGCAGGGACATGGAAACGGAAGTGATGGCGGGCGCCAGAATCAAAAGGTAGCGAATATGGATGCGGTCGGCCAGCAGGCCCAACAGCGGATTGAACAGAGACGGAGCGCGCTGTGCGACGGTGAGCAGGCCGGCCATGGTGTACGAAAGCCCGAACCTGGCGATAAGAAGGGGAAGGATTGGCGCGAGGAAGGACGAATAGATATCGTGCACCAGGTGCGTCGTGCTGATCAGGACGACATTGCCCAGCTGAAAACCATTGTCTTTTCTGTTCTCTTCTTTATTGCTTACCATGTTTTCATTCAAATTTGCCGGCCTTTCATACTGATATTCATAACTGAAGGCAAAGAGGATTTTGGACTCTCTTGTAATAACAAAAAGTGCGCACTGATGCGACTGGGTTTTCTGTGAGAAAACTATTGAAAGGCTTGGGGTCGCAGCGGGAATTGTATCGTAGTTGATATGGTTAGTAGAATATCCTTCAGATCATAATTCAATCTGCATCCCCAGTTCGACCACTCTGTTCGGAGGAAGATCGAAATAGCTGGTGGCACTTGGGGCGTTACGTGACATCAGTTTGAAAAGATGCTCCCGCCAGGCAAGCATGCCCGGTTTGTCTGAAGGGATAATGGTCTCGCTCCCGAGGAAGAAAGTCGTTTCCATCATCAGGAAAGATTCATCCCCGACCTCGATCTCATTGAGAACTTTCGGCAAATTCGGCTCATCCATGAAACCATAGTGTACCACCAGCAGGTAGAGCCCCTCACCGACATTTTCCGTCTCGCAGCGCTGCGCTTTCGGTACATGGGGTACATCCTCTGTGACGACAGACAGGATGACTATGCGGCGATGCAGCACCTGGTTGTGCTTAAGGTTGTGCAGTAACGCCGGGGGGGCAATGTGCAGGTTGCCGGTCATGAACACGGCTGTTCCGCTAACCCTTTGGCATGAAGAGGACTGGATCCAGGCCAGAAACCTGTCGATCGACATTGCTTCTTCACGCAGCCGCTTGGCAAGGATACTCCGTCCGGTTTTCCATGTTGACATCAAGGTGAAAACCACGATCGCTACCAGCAAGGGGAACCAGCCGCCATGCAGGATCTTGGCGGAGTTGGCTCCAAAAAATGCGATATCAAATACCAGGAATCCGCCGCAGAGCATTAATGCCCCCTTAATCGACCAGTGAAAATGTTCCCGGACCACAAAGAAAAACAGCAGCGTGGTGATCACCATGTCGGTTGATACTGAAAAACCATAGGCGGCAGCCAAGTTGCTTGCAGAACCAAAACCGATAACCAATCCGATACAGCTGAACATCAATATCCAGTTGATTGCCGGCACATAGATCTGGCCCGATTCCCTGGACGAAGTGTGAATCACCGTCAACCTCGGGCTGAAGCCGAGCTGTACCGCTTGCGACGTAATTGAAAAAGCACCGGAAATAACGGCTTGAGAAGCAATGATCGTGGCGAACGTGGCAAGCACTACCAGCGGAATCAGGGCCCAGTCCGGGGCGAGGTGATAGAAGGGGTTTTCCAGGACCTCGGGCCTCGCCAGCAGCAAAGCTCCCTGGCCGAAATAGTTGATAACCAGTGAGGGCAGGACCAGCGTGAACCAGACCAGGCGGATCGGTTTCACACCGAAATGGCCTATGTCGGCATATAGGGCCTCACCACCTGTGACCACAAGAAAAACTGCGCTTAGAACCAAAAATGCCGGCCAGCCATTATGTACCATAAAACGAAAAGCGTAATGTGGGCTTACAGCGGTCAGGATCGCCGGATATCTGATGATCTGTTGAATACCGAGAACAGCCAGGACCAGGAACCAGATCAGGGTCACCGGTCCAAAGATCGCTCCGACCTTTCCCGTACCACGATGCTGAAATAAAAACAGGATGACAAGAACTATTACCGTCAGTGGGATGATAAAGGGAGAAACCGCCGGAGTCGCGATCTTCAAGCCTTCAATTGCCGACAGGACTGAGATTGCAGGGGTGATCATGCCGTCACCGTAAAGCAGCGCCGCGCCAAATAATCCAAGGATGATCAAGTATTTGCGGTTCCCCTGGTTCTGTGTTTTTTGATGCAGAAGCAAGGCCGTCAGCGCCATGATACCGCCCTCTCCCTGGTTGTCGGCACGCAGGATGAAGCTGAGATATTTGATTGAGATGACCAGGATGAGCGCCCAGAAAATCAGAGAGAGGATACCCAGGATATTATCCTGAGTCGGTAAAAGACCGTGAGTAACATTAAAACACTCTTTCAGGGCGTAAAGAGGGCTGGTTCCGATATCGCCGAAAACTACGCCAAGGGCTGTCAAGGAGAGGGCCGCTAGGGTGCTGTTTTCGCCCTGGGAAGCGTGGCCTTGATCGGGAACCGGATTTCCCGCCTGTTTCATACTGGATCATCCTTGTCGTTGTTACTGAGCCACATGTCATTACTATGCGCCGGCAAGGCAGGTCAATAAATAACACGGACTAACATTGGCAGGCCCTGATCATATCATGAAACCGTTTCACTCCCCGACCCTTTATGCGGTGTTCCCGTTTCATCGCCGCATTGCGGGTGGAGTGTTCTTCGCTCCATATCAATATCCAGGGACCGGCAAATCGGCGAGTAGTCGCATCGGGACGATACTCAGGATCGTTGTGTTGGCGAAGCCGCTGTTCCAGGTTCTTGGTCTGCCCGCAGTAATAGCGGTCGCTGGATAAACTTTGAAGGATGTAGACATAGTAGGTCATAATTAGTCCCCCGGTAGCTCAGTCGGTGATCAAAGATAGAAACCACTTTGTCGTTGGTTCCCATGCCCGGGTATATGCAAAAAGAAAGCCCAGTTACGATCATAGCGTAACTGGGCTTTTGTAAGTGGCTCCCCGGGCCGGACTCGAACCAGCGACAAGGTGGTTAACAGCCACCCGCTCTACCGACTGAGCTACCGGGGAATATTGAGGTCAAAACTAATAGCAGAATGCCTGTTCCCTGTCAATTTTTCCATGGCTCCAGGTGCTTAACACCTAAACTTTTTGGGTTTGATTCATCCAGCTAATGTGTACCTTTGTTATTATTTTACTGTCATTGCGAGGAGCATCGAGGCGAGGCATTGCTGGGATCTACCATTGGATTTTGGTCAGGTGACAGCCCACTTCCGAAGTAGTAAACTTTTCCCATGACGGAGGTGCTGATGGCTGATTGGCTCAACCCGAGAAATGTTCCGATCTCTTTTTGAGGGGGTAAACTGTGGGGTCAATTCCACCCTTCGCCAAGGCTTCGGGTGACAGGAGGTTACGGCTGGCAGGCTCTTCTTTCACACTTTTCGCAAATCTGAGGGGGAGCTCTTCTACACGGTATCAAGAATGGAATCGAGTTCTGTCAGGAGCTGAGGAACGTTGCTTTGCAACGCTTCCCAGAGGATATCCATATCCACGAAATCGTAACCGTGGATGAGGCGGTTTCGCATTCCAACGATTTTCGGCCACGGGATGTGCGCATACTCGGTTTGGACTTCAACAGGGATATGACTGGCAGCTTCCCCTATCAGTTCGACCAGGTGAGTGACAGCAAGACGAAGAACCTCGTTCTTTTCGAGATCCCCTTTGCTTTTACCCTCTGTGAGTGCGACTGCCTTGCGGGCGAAATCCCGCATGTGTCTGAGCCTGACTAATGGGTCACGCCTGGACATACTGCACCTTGGCCTCATTCATGACGTTTTCCCGAAAATATTTGCTCAGGCTTCTCGGAGTATTGATCTCGACCTTCCTTCCCCCAAAGATCGACGAAAGTTCCATTTCCAGGTCGTAAAGTTCAAATAACCCAACTTTGGCATCCTGGGAGAACTCCACCAGCACATCAATATCGCTCTCCGGACCGAAATCATCTCGCAGAACGGAACCGAACAGTGACAGTTTCCGGATCTTATGCTGCCTGCAGAACGTGGCGATCTGCTCTTTTCTGGTGAGGCTCGGGGTCCTTGCATCCATATTTTGAAGAATACTCAAGTCATCAACAATTGGCAAGTCGACTTGCGTTGCTGGGGTCATGCCGGGAATTTGGCAATAGCCATTTGGCAATAGCCATACCCAAAGCAAGTTGATAATACCTTCCATATGCCAAGAAAACACCGCCTCGAATTCCCCGGCGCTATCTATCACATCAACCACAGAGGAAACCACCAGGAGTATATCTACCGGGACAATGACGACCGAAAGCTTTTCCTGAAGTTACTCAAAACCACGATCCTAAGGATGAACTGGATCTGTCACGCCTACTGCCTCATGGACAACCATTACCATCTTCTCATCGAGATCCCCGAGGGCATCCTATCTAGGGGCATGGCGACGACATCCTTTCCTGTCTCAGTACCGATCGCCGGAACGCCCAGCTTTTTTTCCAGGAACTCGTTGACATGGACTTAAAGAAAAATGACGATCAGGTCATCAGCCTGTTTCAGAAAGTATATACCGGGGAAAGAGAACCTGTATTTTCAAGGAGAATACAAACTGATCATATCAAGAACTGCCATATTCCCGGTCTGACCCCCGTCTTTGCCCTGTCTGGTGTTTCCCATGCATCGTAGATCAGGTCCTGGGCTGCAAATTCATCTGACATTTCATACCCCCTTTATCCGGTCCGGCGATGATATTAAACCTCAAGTGCAAATCCAACTACACCCGCAACCTCATTTTCAGGTCCGCGGGGACGGTGAACACCAACTTCTTTCCCGCCTTCCCCTGCTCCAGGAGTCCCTGCTTCGAGAGACTGAGCAGATCCCATCGCGCTGTGGCATAGGCCACATTGGGTTTCCAGGGGTCGAACCTCATATACTCAGGTTTTTGGTCCTTTTTGTTGACCCCGGACCTCCGCCAAAAAAACCGCCCTCAATTTCGGGAGGTAGTGTCCAGAATTTTTCGCACATTTTATTTCGGACGTTTCGATCTGGTTGCTCCTTAAGCTCAGGCGGCTGGCGTCATCTCGGCCTCAAATAGCCTCTCCATCCTGAGATATCGTTTCAATCCCCATCGAGTCCCGGCAATGTGCCTGAGCCGTGCCGCCACCAGCATCAGGGCCGAGTTGCCGTCCGGGAAGGCACCAACGACTCTGGTACGTCGTCTGATCTCGCGCATGATCCTTTCCAGTGGATTGTTGGTCCGAATCCTGCGCCAATGCTCCGAAGGAAAGTTATAGTAGGTCAGGGTCTCATCAATGTCTTCACGAACCATTCTGGCAGCTTTTGGCAATTTCATCTCTTCCAGCTTTGCCACAACATTCTTGGCCTTGGCAAGCGCCTCGGCGCGATTCTCCTGGGCATGTATCGCTTTGAGCATCGCCGCGACCTCCTTCACCTTGCCCTTGGGAACGACCGTAAACACGTTGCGGTAATAATGAACCACACACCGCTGCCACAAAGTGTCCGGGTAGAACTCACCCAACGACTCGACCAGACCAATGCACTTGTCACTGGTGAACATCCGTACCCCTTTTAATCCACGCTCCTTAAGGTGCCGGGTGAAGTTGCTCCAGCTCTTCTTGTCCTCCTTGGCTCCCTCGGCAACGCCCAAAGCTTCCCGATACCCGTCCTGGTTTACACCGAAGGCCACAA
The DNA here is from genome assembly GCA_013151915.1 of Deltaproteobacteria bacterium. NCBI lineage: Bacteria > Pseudomonadati > Myxococcota > Myxococcia > Deltaproteobacteria bacterium. The sequence continues at coordinate 78 of JAADHJ010000023.1, read as the reverse complement.
GAACCGATACGTTGCGAATCTCCCCGCCCCAGCTGCGCTTGAGCAAAATACCGTCCATGTACACGTAGGGATGTTCTC